>JBKBNR010000044.1:286-12636 GCA_046295315.1 Hyphomicrobiaceae bacterium | reverse complement strand
CTACGCCCTCGATCTCGACGGCGAGGAAGACGTGACGCGCCTGTCGGGCGGTGAAGCGCGCCGCACCGCGCTTGCTCGCGTGATTGCCGCCGAGCCCGACGTGCTGTTGCTCGACGAGCCCACCAACCATCTCGACCTGCCGGCCATCGAGTGGCTCGAAAAAGCGCTGCGTGGATTGAAATCCGCAATTCTGCTCATCAGCCATGACCGGCGCTTTCTCGAAAATCTGTCAAAAAGTGTCGTCTGGCTCGATCGCGGCGTGACGCGGCGCATGGAGCAGGGCTTCCAGCACTTCGAGGAATGGCGCGACAAGGTTCTGGAAGAGGACGCCGTCGAGCAGCACAAGCTCGACCGCAAAATCGTGCGCGAAGAAAAGTGGATGTACGACGGCGGCGTGACGGCGCGCCGCAAGCGCAACATGCGCCGCGCGCGCGAGCTTGCCGACCTGCGCAAGGAGCGGCGCGAGCATCGCGGCGCCGTCGGCACCGTGCGGCTCGAAGCCTCCGAGGGGCAACTCTCAGGCCGTCTGGTCGTCGAAGCCGAAAACCTGGTGAAATCCTACGGCGAGCGGCGCATCGTCGATGATTTCTCGGTGCGCATCATGCGCGGCGACCGCGTCGGCCTCGTCGGCCCCAACGGCGCCGGCAAGACGACGCTGCTCAACATGCTGACCGGCCGTCTCGCGCCCGACGCTGGCACGGTGAAGCTCGGCACCAATCTCGAAATGATCGTGCTCGATCAGACCCGCGACGAGATCGACCCGGCGTGGACGGTCGCGGAGGCCTTGACGCGCGGGCGCGGCGATCACGTCACGATCAACGGCAAGTCGCGCCACGTCGCCAGCTACATGAAGGACTTTCTGTTTCTGCCCGAGCAGGTGCGCTCGCCCGTCACGGTTCTGTCGGGCGGCGAACGCGCGCGGCTGCTGCTGGCCCGAGCGCTCAGCCTGCCGTCGAACTTCCTGGTCCTCGACGAGCCGACCAACGATCTCGACCTCGAAACGCTCGATCTGCTGCAGGAACTCATCAGCGACTATGCGGGGACGGTCATCATCGTCAGCCACGACCGGGACTTTCTCGACCGCGTGGTGACCAGCACCATCCTGTTCGAGGGCGAGGGCCGTTGGCAGGAATACCCGGGCGGCTATTCCGATGCCATCGCGCAGCGCCGCGCCGCGACCGCCGAGGAGGGCTTGGCGCGCAAGCGGGCGCTCCAGGCGAAGGCGGGGGGCGGTGTGGCGGGTTCAGCGGGGCAGGGCGATCCAGTGGCGGCGGCAACCGCGGCGGGGGCCAAGCGCAAGCTGTCGTTCAAGGAGAAGCACGCGCTCGAAAGCCTGCCGAAGGAGATGGCGAAGCTCGAAGCCGAGATCAAAGCGGCGGAGAAGAAGCTGGCCGACCCGAAGCTCTACGCCGCCAATCCGGCCGAGTTCGCGCGCCTCTCCGATGCGCTCGCCGCCGCGCAAGCCCGACTGGCGGACGCCGAGCAGAAATGGCTGGAGCTCGAAGTGCTGCGCGAGGAGCTGGGCGGGTAGGGGTGGCAGACCTTGGCTCCGCCCTGTCCAAGATTGACGAGGACAGGCAAGGCGCAAGATGCCTCTCGGGGCTCGGCCCCGAACCCCGCCAATGGCCTCGGCCTTTGGAAACCCGGACAACGGGTTCAGGGGACAAGTCCCAGGCGGGGCGTCCGCGGCGCAGCGCCCCTCGAGGAGTTGTCATGCAACGGTGTCGCCGCTACCCGCTCACGCGTTCCCGTTCTCCCAACCCCGCACATCGACGAAGCGGCCCTCGATCGCCGCGGCTGCCGCCATGATGGGGGAGAGCAGGTGCGTGCGGCCCTTGTAGCCCTGGCGGCCTTCGAAGTTGCGGTTGGAGGTCGAGGCGCAGCGCTGGCCGGGCTTCAACTGGTCCGGGTTCATGCCGAGGCACATGGAGCAACCGGGCTCGCGCCACTCGAACCCGGCGGCCTTGAAGATCTTGTCGAGCCCTTCCGCTTCCGCCTGTTCTTTGACAAGGCCCGAACCCGGCACGACCATGACATAGGCGAGGTTCGCCGCCTTCTGCTTACCCTCGACGATCTTCGCCACGGCGCGCAAATCCTCGATGCGGCCGTTGGTGCACGAACCGATCCAGACGACGTCGAGCGGGATGTCGGTGATCTTGGTGCCTGGCACGAGGCCCATGTAGTCGAGCGCGCGCACCATGGAGGCGCGCTTGTTCTCATCCGCCACCTGCGCCGGATCGGGCACGACGCCGGTGATCGACACGACGTCTTCCGGGCTCGTGCCCCAGGTCACGATGGGCGGCAGCTTGGCAGCATCCAGCTTGACGACGCGGTCGAAGTGCGCGCCGTCATCCGTGCGCAGCGTCTCCCAGTATTTCATCGCCATGTCCCAGGCGGCGCCCTTCGGCGCTTTCGGCCGGCCCTTGATGAAAGCGTACGTCTTTTCGTCCGGCGCGATCATGCCGGCGCGTGCGCCGCCCTCGATCGACATGTTGCACACGGTCATGCGGCCTTCCATGGAGAGCGCGCGGATGGCTTCGCCTGCGTACTCGATTACCGAGCCGGTACCGCCCGCGGTGCCGATCTCGCCGATGATGGCGAGGATGATATCCTTGGCGCCGACGCCCGGCGGCGGCAGCCCGTCCACCTGCACCAGCATGTTCTTCGCCTTCTGCTGGATCAGCGTCTGCGTGGCGAGTACGTGCTCGACCTCGGACGTGCCGATGCCGTGGGCCAGCGCGCCGAACGCGCCGTGCGTCGAGGTGTGGCTGTCGCCGCAGACGATGGTCGTGCCGGGCAGCGTGAAGCCTTGCTCGGGGCCGACGACATGGACGATGCCCTGGCGCTTATCGAGTTCGTTGTAATACTCGACGCCGAATTCGCGCGCGTTGTCGGCCAGCGTCTGCACCTGGATGCGGCTCTGCTCGTCGTCGATGCCGTGGCGGCGGTCGGTGGTCGGCACGTTGTGGTCGACGACGGCCAGCGTCTTTTCCGGCGCGCGCACCTTGCGACCCGCCAGGCGCAGGCCCTCGAACGCCTGTGGGCTCGTCACCTCGTGGACGAGGTGGCGGTCGATGTAGAGCAGGCAGGTGCCGTCGGGCTGGCGATCGACGATGTGGTCGTCGAAGATCTTATCGTACAGGGTGGTGGGCGCGTTCTGGGCCATGTCTTGCAGCATCCGTGTCAGAGTTTGCCCAGTAGATAGCGCCGGCGGCACGCGATCGCAAATGCGCCGAACGACGGCAGGCGGGAAGCGCGCGGCGCGGCCTCACCGGCCGGGGGCTGTACCGTCCGGAACAGCGGCCGCCGGGCTTTAACCCTAACGTCTGGTTATCGACGGGTCGAGACGCGGCCCGCCGCGATACCCAAAGATCGGAGTAAACCCATGCTGTCGCAATTGATCGACGTGATGAACCAGCCCGAAGCCTTCGAAATCGTCTGGCGCGACGGCGAGATTTTCATCGCCCCGCGCGCCGCCGACCAGCCGTCGGCCGGCTGACCCTCAGTTACACAGCGCCATCCCCATGGTGCGAACTTCGCCCGCAACCGCTTCAAATCTTGAGGTTGCGCGCCTTGCTGATGAGAAAGTCGCGCAGCACCTGCACCTTCTTCGAGGTCTTCAGTTCCTCCGGATAGACGAACAGGAACGGCAGCGTCGGCGGGTCGATCTCGGTCAGCAGCGGCACGAGATCGGTCTCGTCCTCGACCATGTAATCGGGGATCATGCCGACGCCGAGGCCGGCCTGCACCGCATACTTCAGCGCTACGATGGAATTGGCCCTGAGGACGGGCGTGCGCGGCGGCTGGCCCTCGCGGCCGACCGTCTCGATCCAACTGATCGCCGCCAGGTGCTGTGCCGGCTGTCCCGAGTAGGAGACGATGCGGTGGCGGTCGAGGGCGGCGAAACTGTCGGGCGCCCCGAACTTGCGGACATACTGTGTCGAGGCGTAGGCCCTGACGCGCATGGAGAACAGCGGCCGGCGGATCAGATCGCCCTGTTCCGGCTCACGCGTCCAGATGGCGACATCGGCGGCGCGCATCGACAGGTCGATCTGGTCGTCGGACAGGATCAATTCGACGCGGATTTCCGGGTAGAGGTCGAGGAACTCGCGCAGCCGCTGCGTCAGCCACACGGTGCCGAAGCCGATCGGAGCCGAGATACGCAGATCGCCGGAGGGTTTTGTGGTGCTGTCGGCGAGCAGCGTTTCGACGGTGTGCAGCTTGATCATGACCTCGGCGACCGTGCGATAGAGCATCTCGCCCTGCTCGGTCAGCACGAGGCCGCGCGCATGCCGGTGAAACAGCACGATCTCGAGGTCTTTTTCCAGTGCCGAGACCTGCCGGCTGACCGCCGACTGGCTCATGTGCAGCGCCTCGCCCGCATGGGTGAAACTGCCCGCTTCGGCAGCGGCGTGGAAAATGCGCAGTTTGTCCCAGTCCATCACGGGGGTATTCCCCTTCTCTCAACAACTGGTGCCCGCTTCGGCCATCGGGTGAACTTCCAACACCGCGCCCGCGACGACGGCTTCGACCGCCGCCCTCGCGACCACTCGCCCCCAGACGCGACCGCTTCCGGTTGCAAGAGGTCTGAGTGCGCCGCAGCAAAGTTGGCGGACAATATCCCACAAGGTGCGTCGGCCAAAGCCCGAAATATGAGCAAGGCTGTCGTCGGGGTCATTTTCGGTTATTCCAGCGCGATTGCTGGCTGTGGATGGACATTCTAAGGAAGTTGAATATTAGAATATTCACATGCTGCGGATTGGGCGCGACGCCGCAACCGCGTTCTTGGCGCTTCCGCGCGCGGGCGATGATCGCCGTTGTCTTAGGTCAGCGCGGGCCGCGCGTTCGCAGCAGGTCCGGTCGCCGTTCGGCTGTGATGCGCTGCGAAATCTCCTCTCGCCAGGCCCTTATTCGTCCGTGGTCGCCCGACAGCAGCACGTCAGGTATGGCGCGCCCTTCCCACTCGCGCGGTCGCGTATACTGCGGGTGCTCCAAAAGACCGCTTTCGAAGCTCTCCTGCGCCAAGCTCTGCGGCGATCCGAGAACGCCCGGCAGCAGCCGCACGCAAGCGTCCAACATCACCATCGCCGCAAGCTCGCCGCCCGACAGCACATAATCGCCGACCGAGACCTCCATGATGGCGCGCCCCTCGATGACGCGCTCGTCGATGCCCTCGAAGCGCCCGGCGAGGATCGCCACACCGGGGCCATCCGCGAGCCGGTGAGCGATTGCCTGCGTCAGCGGCACGCCGCGCGGCGACATGTAGATGAGCGGCAGATCGCGGGCTTCAGCGCTGCTGGCGCGCACATGGTCGATGGCGGCGGCGAGGACGTCGGCGCGCATCACCATGCCGGCGCCGCCCCCTGCCGGGGTGTCGTCGACGGCGCGATGCCGGCCGATGCCGTGATCGCGGATTTGGTGCGCTTGGAGCCGCCACAGCCCAGCGGCGAGCGCCTGGCCGACCAGCGACACACCGAGCGGGCCGGGAAACATCTCGGGAAACAGCGTCAGCACATGGGCATGCCATGGCGAGCGGCCGGACGTGGGCTCGGGAAAGTGCGGCATGGAACGGCCTTCAGAAAAGCGCGGCAGGTATGCCCGGACCCTACGTCGAGACGCCAGCGCGTGAAAGCGGCGGCGTGGGCCCGGTTCGAGGTGGAAAGCGACGCCCGCGGGGACGGGATAAGTTGATCCTGGCACTAGGATATGCGACTGTATTCGCAGATTTGAATATTGCCGCTCTGGCCCCAACCGTGGCGTCCAGACCCGAGGGGAATGCAAAAATGGAACTGCCCGCACGCGATGGCGACGGCTATCTGGTCGACTTCAACGAGTGGACGCCCGAGGTCGGCCAGGAGATGGCGCGGGTCGACGGCGTCGAGATGACCGAGCAGAAGTGGCAGCAGATCCTCGCCGCTCGCGATTACTACGACGACCGCCAGACGGTGCCGCCAATCCGCAAGTTCGCCACCGCCATCGGCGTTTCGACCGAGGATCTCTACGGCATCTGGCAGAGTGGCCCGATGAAGCTCATCACCAAGTACGGTGGCCTGCCGAAGCCGACCGGGTGCGTGTAACGTCGTTCCGCCCGATCGTCGTGTCCGATCGTTGTGCCTGGTGTTGTCGCTGCCAATTGTCGCCGAGTTCTGTCGCCGAGTTCTGTCGCAGTGTCTTGCCACGACTGACCGGCGCTGGAGTCCACTGGTCTATGCGCCGGCATCCCAGCGGGTGTTTTCGAGAAAGGCGTCGGCCTCCTCCTTCTTCTCGTAGATGTGCGGCTTCAATCCTCGCTTGGCGAGTGCCTCCTGCATTTTGACGCGCATGAAGGCGCTGGTCGTGTAGCGCGCCGTCGTCAGATAGTGATGCTGCTGCATGTGGTGGATCATGTCCGCCCAGTCGTCGTATAGGTCCTCGGCGATGCGGCAGCCGTCGTGATTGACGACCGAGTTGACGCGGCGGCCGGCTTTCTTCACGGCGGCGACGAGAGCGTCCTGCAAATCGCTGACGTCGCTCTTTTTGCGGATCGAATAGCCTTCGAGATTGACGAACAAGATATTGCGGTCCGGGTCGTAGCTGATGCGCTCGGCGGGCTTCAGGTTCATCAGGTCCGCCAGCAACTCCATCGGCTCGTCGCGGAAAATGCGCGGGTCCATCGGCAGTGGCCGATTGATGAGCGGCGTGAAGTCCATGTGGGCGAGGATGTCGCGCTCGATGTCGATGCCCGGCGCCACTTCGGTCAGTTCCAGGCCCTCGGTCGTCAGCCGGAACACACAGCGCTCGGTCACATAGAGGACAGGCTGCGATTTGGAGGCGGCGAACTTGCCCGCGAATGTGATCTGCTCAACGGCTTTGACGAACTTTCTGGCTCGCCCCTCGCGCACGATCCGCAGCTTGCCGTCCTCGACGGCGACTTGCAATCCGCCGACCGTGAACGTGCCGCAGAACACCACCGCGCGGGCGTTCTGCGAGATGTCGATGAAGCCGCCGCAGCCGTTCAGTCGGCCGCCGAAGCGGGACGTGTTGACGTTGCCCTGCTCGTCGCATTCGGCCATGCCGAGGCAGGTGAGATCGAGACCGCCACCGTGATAGAAATCGAACATCTGGTTCTGGTCGATGATCGAGTGGGCGTTGGTCGAGCAGCCGAAGCTCGAGCCGCCCGCCAGCACGCCGCCGACAGCGCCCGCTTCGGTCGTCATGGTGATGTATGAGGTCACCTTTTCCTCGTTGGCGACCGCGGCGACGCCATCTGGCGCGCCAACGCCGAGGTTCAGGACGCCATTGACTGGCAACTCGAACGCCGCGCGCCGGGCGATGATCTTGCGCTCGTCGAGCGCCATGCGCGCGATGCCGGTAACCGGTACACGAACCTCGCCGGCGAGCGCCGCATTGTACATCACGCCGTAGTTCATGCGGTGCAACTCCGGCGTTTCCGCCACCACCACGCAATCGACGAGAATGCCGGGGACTTTGACGTCCTTCGGACGGATCGAGCCCTGCTCGACGATGCGCTCGACCTGCGCGATGACGATGCCGCCGTTGTTGTGCGCGGCCATCGCCTGCGCCTGCACGTCGAGCGTCAGCGGCTCTTTCTCCATGCTGAGATTGCCGAACGGGTCGGCACTCGTGGCGCGGATGAGGGCGACGTCGATCGGCGTTGCCTTGTAGAACAGCCACTCGGCGCCGTCCACCTCGACCAGCTTGACGATGTCTTCGGTGGTCAGCGAATTGACCTTGCCGCCGCCGAGACGTGGATCGACGTAGGTGTGCAGGCCGACTTTGGAGAACAGACCCGGCGAGCCGGAAGCGCACGACCGGTAGAGCTTGGCGATGATGCCCTGCGGCAGGTTATAGCCCTGGATCAGATTGTTCTGCGCCGCTTCCGCCACCTTGGGCATGCGGCCGAAGTTGGCGGCGATGACCCGCTTCAGCAGCCCTTCGTGGTAGAAGCGGCCGGTGCCAAGACCCTTGCTGTCGCCAGCGCCCGCGCACATGACGAGCGTCAAGCCCTTCGGTGCGCCGGTTGTGACATAGCGCAGTTCCAGCGCCGCATGCAGCGCTTCCGGAATGCAGCTCTGCACGAAGCCCGTGGTGGCGACCACATTGTTGTCGCTGATGAGCGCAATGGCTTCGTCGGCCGAAATGACCTTGTTCTTCAGCACCGGCGTCTCCCCGTTACACGCCGCCCTGTTTGTGGGATTGGGTCCCACGGGTTCGGCTCAATGGTGATAGCGCATTGCCGGCTTTCGAGCCCCACTCCATGTGGTGGCCGGAATACGGCGTCCGCTTCAAACCCCTTCCACGACGGTGATGTCGATGCTGCCGGCGCCTTGGCGCAGCGCCCTGGCGTCGGCGTATTCCTGCGAGCGGGCGTAGCCGATGGCCGCCTCGTAGCTCGGGAATTCCAGCACCACGTTGCGCGCCGTGCCATGGCCCTCGACAATTTCGCAGCGCCCGCCACGGACGATGGGAACGCCGCCGAATTTGTCGAGCGCGATTTTCGACTTGGCGACGTACTGACTCCACTTCTCGGGGTCGGTGACGGTGGCGTGCGCGATGACGTAACCTTTCGGCATGTTCGTCGTATCCTCGGTGATGCTGAAGTTGCTGTGCCGCGCTGGCGGATGGCCCGAGCCTACCCGAGCGCATCGTGGATGTGCTGGTGGAAGCTCAGCGCGGCGGCTTTGGGATCATCCGCCTGCGTGATCGGCCGGCCGACGACGATGTGATCGGCGCCCGCCGCGATGGCGTGGCCCGGCGTCATCACGCGCTCCTGGTCGTCCATGGCGCTGCCTTCGAGGCGGATGCCGGGGGTCACGATCAGGAACTTCGGCCCCAAAGCCTCGCGGATGCGGCGCGCCTCCTGGCCTGAGGCGATGACGCCATCGCAACCCGATTCCTTGGCCATGCGGGCGCGGTGCAGCACGAGATCGGCGGGCGTCATGCGGTTGCCCTGCTGCGCGAGGTCGTCAGCGGACAGGTTGGTCAGAACGGTGACGGCGAGCAGCTTCAGTTGGCTTGACCCGCGTCCGGCGACGGCGGCCCGCATGGTCTTGAGATCGTGACCGTGAATGGTGAGGAAATCGACGCCGAAATCCGCCGCATTGGCGACGGCGCGCTCGACCGTGTTGCCGATGTCGAGCAGCTTCATGTCGAGGAATACGCGCTTGCCCTGCCCCTTGAGGTGGCGCGCGAAATCGAGCCCGCCGGCAAACAGCAGCTCAAGGCCGACCTTGTAGAAATGCACGCCCTCGCCCAGTGTCGCGACAAGGCGCGCGGCCTCTTCCACCGTCGGCATGTCGAGGGCCACGATCAAGCGATCTTTGAGTGCGATTGCTGTCATCTTTGCCTTGTTGCCTCCGCGTCGGCCCTCGGCCTGTCGGCGTTCGCAGGCCCACGCGCAAGCAACTAAGCAGGGAATGCGGGCTTTGCCAACGCTCGCCATGACGGCGGTCCGCGTTGCCCTGGTGTCATTGCGTGTGCGGTGGCAGTGCATATACATTGGCAACGGGGCGACGGCTCGAGGGGTGCGGCATGATCCGGGGTCCGTCGGCGAGGGGGGTGTCTATGCGCGCGATGTGGCGACGTCTCGCAGGTTTGGCGCTCGGCTCCGTCGCGTTCGGGGCGCTGCCGGCGCAGAGTGCCAGCCTTCCCGTGATCTCGTTCGAGGTGCTCGACAACAACCGCCTGTTCGAGCCCGGCCAGGCGACCGTGTTCGAGGATGATCTGCACTGGTATCTGCGGTGTGCCGACCGGCAGGAGAAGCGGCCAGATCGCGTCGTGAAATGCCGCGACTACCAAGCCCGCGCGGCGCGGGACGGCGAGTTCGTTCCCGACCTCAGGCGCGGGCCCGTGCTGGAGGAATACCGCACCCGCTACGACAAGGCCGAATCCGCCTACGTGCCGGGATACGTCGGCGACCCCAAGCGCGTGCTGCGCTTCAAGCCGCGCGGCGACGCGGCGGTGGCGGCGAGGGAACGCGGCGCGACATGCAACTGGACGCTACGTGATGCGGCAGGCAAAACTCTACGGGCTGCCAGCGGATGCACGAGCGTCGATTTCGAAATCGACTACAAGCTCGACAAGGCCGACGTGTTCGGTTTCCGCGGCCTCGTCGATCTGCGCATCACCCAAGATTGGAGCCTGCCGCAGTCGTTTACCTCGAGCGTGTTCTCACGCGACTATCTGCTGCTGGCGATGGGTGACTCGTTCACCGCCGGTGAAGGCAACCCCGAGAAGAACCGGGTGCCGGGTGTCCCCGCGCAATGGCTCGACTACCGCTGCCACCGCTCGGTGTTCTCCTATCCCGTCATCCTGGCGCACAAGCTCGCCATCGCCGATCCGCGCCATTCAGTGACGCTGCTGCACTTCGGTTGCTCAGGCGCGCGAACCACGGTCGGCATGCGGAAAGCCTATAGCGGCGTTGTGGATCAGCGCGGTATCGCGTTGCTCTGGAAGCAGGCCAGCGAGGCGAAAAGCCCGGCGCTGCGCTTCCCTGAAACCTGGCGGCGCTATGGCTCGCAGACTGTCCCGCCCCAGATCGAGCAGGCGCGCAAGCATCTCACCGTCGGCCGTGGCCAGACGCGACGGCCGGATCTTCTCGTCATGTCTGTCGGCGTCAACGACATCGGCCTCGAGCCATTCCTCAAGGCGCTGGCCACGTGGCGCTATTCGGACGACAGCCTCGACACCTATTTCGCCCGCTCGGGTCGCGATTGCCAGCTCGGCGAGCAGCAACCGAAAGCCAGCGAGACCGACGACGACGCCAAGCGGCGCCTCAGCCTCTCGTTCAATTGCCTCGACAAGAGGCTGGCGGTGCTGAAGTCCGACATCGACGAGCAGATCAAGCCGCGCCGGGTGTTCATGATGGAGTATCATAATCCGCTCGGCGACCGCGATCCGCGCGACTCCACGAAGTCCGTGGTCTGCGGTGCGCTGCCGGGGCACAAGCGGTTACTCGACGACTTTCTCGCCGATGCGCGCTGGTGGCAGAAGATCGGACCCCATGTGCCCGGAATACGCGCCGGTGAGTTGAGCCGCGAAGAACTCGACTTTGCGCACCGCAAGTTCTATGTGCCGCTCGTCGAGACGCTGGACAGGTCCGCCGCGGCGAACGGATGGGAATACGTCGAGTCGCGCGGCGACGAGCAACGTCGCGGCTTCTGCGCGCAGCGGTCGTGGTACCATACGTACCGGGCGTCTCGCGCCCGGCAGGGCTTGCAGCCAGGAGATCGCGTTGTCACCACCGGCACACTGCATCCCAACACCTACGGGCAATACTACAGCTCGATGCGCGCGTTGGTGCAACTCGCCGACGAGAAGCTGTTCCCCGATCACAACATCAGCTGTCTCGACAAGCCGCAGATCGCACATCGGGGCACAGAAGCGAACCCCGACGGCACGCGGGGTTTCGCCTGGTACATCTGGAACAAGGACGAGCCGCCGGAAAAGCTGGCAGACAAGTACCACGTATTCCTGAACGGCGACGAACAGTGCCAGCGGCTCATCGCGGAGAAGCGTGGCGGGGCGAAGCCAGTCAAGACCGCGCGGCCGTGAGCGCCCCGTTGTCCTCCAGTCTATCGGCGGCCCTCACCCATGCAGCACGTGCGCGGCGCGGGCGAGCTTCTGGATCAGCGCTTTCAAGGCCGCCTGCGTGTCCTTGTTCTTCAAGTGCCCGTTGTCTTCGAAGGCATCGGCCGCGCGCGGTACGGCCAGTTGGTCCGGCAGCACAAGAGCGCCGAGGCCGAGTTCCAGCACGCTCCGCACGGTGTTGAGCCCGCGCAATCCGCCCATGCCGCCGGGCGACGCCGAGCCGAGCGCGAAGACGCGCGTCTTGTAGACCTCGTTCGGCGCTTCGTCGCCCTCGCGTACACGGCTGACCCAGTCGAGCGCGTTCTTCAGCAGTGGCGAAATGGAGCTGTTGTACTCGGGGCTGGCGATGAAGATGCCGTTGTGCAGGCTCATCACATGCTTCAGCTTGCGCGCCTGATCCGGTGCGCCGCTCTCGGCTTCGAGGTCGCCATCGTAGATCGGCATCGGATAGTCGCCGAGATCGAGGAACGTGGCGGCAATGCCGTTGGCCTCGGCGATTTCGGCACCGAGCCTCGCGAGCCGCTTGTTGAACGAACCTCTGCGGGCCGATCCGGCGATGAAGAGAAGGCGGACATCCGGTGACATATGGGGCGAGCCTCGTGAGCGGGGTTCCCCTCGAAGCTACAGATTCGGTGGTGCAGGTTCCAGAGCTTCGGGCTCCATCGGTCGACCTCGCAAGCGGCCGCGGCGCACTGGTCGAGGGGTGCTGGACGACGAAGCGGCCCCGCGCGGGATCGCGCCCGGGCGGTAGGACCCCCCCT
>JBKBNR010000044.1:0-276 GCA_046295315.1 Hyphomicrobiaceae bacterium | reverse complement strand
CAGCGACTTCAGGTAAGCGAGGATGAACTCCTGCTCCTCCGAGTCGGTGATGCCGACGTGGCGCATGCGGGTTCCCGGCATCAGCGCCTTGTTGTCGGCCATCCACGCCTTCAGCGCCGCTTCCGTCCACATGATGCCAGAGGTCTTGAGCGCATCGGAATACGCGAAGCCCTCGACCGAGCCAGCCTTGCGGCCGACGACGCCGACGAGGCTCGGGCCATAGCTCTGCTTGGCCGGATCGTCGGCGTGGCACGAGCGGCAACGGTGCTCGAACAT
>JBKBNR010000043.1:0-12723 GCA_046295315.1 Hyphomicrobiaceae bacterium | reverse complement strand
CATACATGGCGACTGCTGACCCTCTCTCGCAGAACTCGACGCCCGCTGGAGCCGGCACCCGGGGTGACCCGCGCCGGGGAACCATTGCAATCCGTATATGCTATCACAGAAAACTAAACCGAAAAAGAACAAAAAAAGAACAAAATGGCATTTTTATGCTGGCGCGTCGCCTCTCTATCCGCTAGAGTAGTCGAGGCTTAATCGATCCGCCCTCCGTCGAGCCGAGGCCGATGGCAAGCACCGAAATCCACGCCAGCACGGCCTTCGGGTTGCTGAGGTTCAGGATGAGCCCCCGAAACATCATCCTGCCGTCGGCGACCGGCACAGCTTCATCCGGCAGGCGAGTGGGCAGGAGCGCGCTGCGGGCCGACTGCCAGGCCAGCCACAGGAGGTAGGCGCCGCCGAACCAGCGCAGCACCGTCAGCGCGACGGAGGATTGCACGAGGACCGCGCCGAGCCCGGCTGCGGCCACCACACCCCAGAAGGCAAGCCCGACGGCCAGTCCCAGCCCAAGCGCGGCGGCCGGGCGCGCGCCGGCGGCCATCGCGGTCGTCGAAACCGCCAGCGTCGCCGGGCCCGGTGAGGCAGCGGCAACGAAGAAGGCCATCAGGGCCGGACGTGTTGCATCAGGTGTCACGGGTCTCGCTCCTGTCCGGCGACCGACCGCCGGTCTGTTTGGGGGAAACGCCGCCGCCGGTCCGCCAGGCCGCCCGGAGCACCGCGGCGAGGTCGTCCCGGTCGAGCCGTGCGAGCGTGACCTCGGTCCAGCCTTGGTCCCCCCATTTATTCGGGACCGGCCGAAGCGCAGAAGGAAGGAGCGCGCACCAGTGCGCCTGCTCGTCCGGCGAAAGCCTGAGGTTGGCGGTAACGCCGTCGCGCGGCAGCGTCGCATAGATGCGCCGCACACGGAACGCGGTGCGGTCGAAATGCGGCGCCTCGGTCGTGCCGGGCAGCTCGAGCGCCAGCCGCCGCAGGTCCGCGGCTGTCGACGTGTTATCAGGTGTCATGGTCCTGCGTCCTTCCCTGCAATCCAGGCGGCCTTCTGCTCGGCGAGGGCCTGACCGAAGGCCGGCCGCGCCTCGGCACGCGCGACATAGGCGGCGAGCGAAGGATGCGCGCCGAGCAGTTCGGACCCCTGCAGCCGGCGCAGCACCGTCACCATCATCAGGTCGCCCGCCGTGAACTCGCCCTCGAGCCAGTCCCGCCCGCCGAGGTATTCGGCAAGGTCGCCCAGGCGTCGGCGCACCCGCTCCACCAGCATCGGCCGACGCTCCCCGTGCCACGGGTGTTCGCGCTCGAGGATGTCGGCGATGTCGAGATCGAAGACCGGCGGTTCGACCGTGTCGATGGCGGCAAAGATCCAGGCGACGGCCCGCGCGCGGGCGGCCCGGTCCACCGGCAGCAGGCCGGGACGGGTGTCGGCGATGTGCAGCACGATGGCGCCGGATTCGAACAGGAACAGCCCGTCCTCCTCCCATGCGGGAATCTGGCCGAAGGGATGGCGCGCCCGGTGTTCGGGATCGCGCAGTGCGGCGAGACGGACCGAACGCGTGTCGTAGGCAAGGCCCACCTCTGCGCAGGCCCAACGAACCCGGAAGTCCCGCGCGAGCCCGCGGCCGCGGTCGGGGGAATTGGCAAAGCCGGTCAGAACAGGCGTCATCTCGTTCCTCCGTTCACCGACTTGCCCGCAATTCCGCCCGAGGCGCTCGGTCGGTCGCCAGATGCCAGGCAGTCCAGAAACCTCTCGCCGCGCGGGCTGAGCCTGTAGCCGACCTCGAGGCTTTGCGTGAGGCCCAGTTCCTTAAGCTGCCGCATGCGACGTTTGAAGGGCGCCGTCTCGTCCCCCGCAAGGCCTGCGAGCTTCGCCGCCGGAACCCCAGGATTCGCGCGGACGAGCCGCAACCAGGTGTCGGTCCACGCCGAACCGCTGGCTCTCCGGTCGAGGCGGCGCAGGGTTTCGCGGATCTCGGCGGCCGTTTCCATGCCTAAGTCCGCACTGTCCGAGAGCGCCGCGCGGGGGTCTTCGTCCTTCAGCCGGAACGCGATCCGGTAGAGCTGGCCCGCGCCGGCGGCGAGCGACCGCAGAGCCTCTTCCTGACCGGCGAAACCGGCCACGCGCGCCGCGACCTGATGTATGATCCGGGCTAGGATGCCAACCGGCGGCGCTTTTCGATAGCACGCCATATCTCTGGAGCGATATCGACGCCGGTCAATCGCCGAATTTGGCGGATCCCCGTCGGCGACGTCACATTGATTTCAGTGAGAAACGGGCCGATGACGTCGATACCGGTGAATATAAGCCCGCGACGAGAGAGTTCCGGGGCGAGACGCTCGCATATTTCGCGGTCGCGCGACGTCAATTCGACCGCAGCGGCCGTTCCGCCAACGTGCAGGTTCGATCGCGTTTCACCTGCAGCCGGGATGCGATTGACGGCACCAGCCACTTTCCCGTCCACCAGAATGATCCGCTTGTCGCCTTCCCGGACTTCCGGCCGATACTGTTGCACCATGAACGGCTCGCGAAAGACGCTTCGGAACATTTCAACCAGAGAGTTGAGGTTCGTATCCCCGGGTCGAATTCGGAATACCGAGGCACCGCCATTGCCGTAGAGTGGCTTGATGATGATGTCACCGTGTCGTTCGCGGAAATTCATCACGTCGCACAACTGGCTCGTGACCAGTGTCGGCGGCATCAGGTCCGGAAAATCAAGAACCCACAGTTTTTCGGGTGCGTTGCGCACCTCGCGCGGGTCGTTCACAACAAGCGTGCGGGGATGGATTCTCTCCAGCAGATGGGTCGTCGTGATGTAGGCCATGTCGAACGGTGGGTCTTGCCGCAGGAGCACGACATCGAACGTCGAAAGATCGACCGTCCGTCGATTGGAAACGCTGAAGTGATTTCCGACAACGTCGCGCAGTTCCAGAGTTTCGCCAGTCGCTTTGAGGGTCGTACCGTCCAAACTGAGGTTCGTCGGCGTATAGTAGAACAGTTCGTACCCTCGGGACTGGGCTTCAAGAAGCAGCGCAAATGTCGAATCGCCCTCGATGTCGATGCGATCGATCGGGTCCATCTGGCAGGCAACTCTCATAGGCCAATCTCCCATCCGCACGTCACGAGGTCGGCGAGATCGGTCTCCGATCAACGTGCGACCGATCTGAGTGCATCGTTCTACGCGAGGATCGGCGCTTCGCAAAACGGTCGTCGGCGTATGGCAGCGCGGCGCGGTCCGCTCGCTGCAACGGGGCCAGCGAGCATGATTGTCCCGAGCCCTGCAGACGACGAGCCGCGTCAGGCCGTCCAACGCAGCCGCGAGTTACAGGCCGCCTACGATGTGCTGCGGGAGTTTCCATGGCATCACGAGTACGACATCGAACGATATGTCGTGGCTGGCGAACCTTCGGTTCCGCGCCAGCCAATTGTCGGCTGCCCGGCGGATGCGGCGGCGCTGAGCGCCGCCGATCGAGGATTGCGCCGCCTCGAGCGTCGGCCGCCATTTGACTTCTATGAACGCGAGCCGCCGTCCACGAGACACGACAAGGTCGATTTCGCCGACATGCGTCTTAACCCGCCGTCCGACGAGCCTGTAGCCTTTTGCCGACAGCAAGACCACGGCAAGCCACTCGGCGATCATACCGTTTCGGTTATATCGGCGCTTCGCTGATCGCCGGGCTCGAGATTCATCGGCCTCGGCCATGACACCTTCGACGAGAGATCCGCGGCTCGAGTACCCGGCAAGTCCCGTTCGGACGTCGCAATCCGCCCAGGACCTCACAGTTTCGGCATCCGATCGGGTCAGCTCCCACGGTGGAGTTGCCAACGCTGGCTGCCGCGTATCGAGCGAGGGCGAGCGGTATGGTACGGCTCGAGCTGCCCCACCGCTGCGTGGCCGGTGCGAAACGTGCCGACGGCCGCGGTGACTGTTTCGTGCGTGTCCGTTGCCCCACTCTTATCATCGGAGTGCCACACGCTCCACGGTCATCCCGGCGCGGGTGGTTGCGTCGAACGCCACCGAACCGATGCAACCGACGCTCAGAGTTCGCGAAAGCGGATCGTAGGACGTATTCGGGTATCGGACAACGACACTGTTGGCCTGGTCGCGTAGCGTGTAGGCCGTGCATGAGGCGAGCCCCTTCTGTCGTGCAGCCACAAGAGGAGCCCGGGGCTAGGGTCCGGACCCTTTAACGGGGCCGGTCAGGATTCCCAAATCAATTGATCCGTGATTCCGTGTCTTCCAGCGGGGAGGCACGGATATGTCTGATCTGTTTTGGTTTTCCGACGAGCAGTGGGCGCGCATCGCGCCGATGCTACCGAAGACTACGCGCGGCTTGAAGCGCGTCGATGACGCGTCGCGTGCTGAGCGGCATCGTACACGTTCTCAAATCCGGTTGCCGATGGGCGGACTGCCCAGCCGACTACGGCCCGAAGAAAACCATCTACAATCGCGTCGTCCGATGGGCCGAACGCGGCATCTGGGAGACCATCTTCGCAGCGTTGGCAGGGCGTGACGAAGACGCGGATCGATTGATGATCGACAGCACCATCGTCAAGGCGCACCGCTCGGCGGGTGGCGCAACAGGGGGGCGCGAGCCCATGCTATTGGTCGCAGCAAAGGCGGGCGCACGACCAAGATCCACGCCGTCACCGACGGTCAGGGCCGTCCGATCGTACTCGCGGTAACGCCCGGAAACACGAGCGATTATACACCTGCTGAAGCCTGCATCGGCGCCGTACCGCCAGCCAAACACCTCATCGCCGACAAGGGCTACGACAGTAACGCGCTGCGCAACTGGCTAAAGAGCCGTGGCACCCAACCCATGATCCCACCGCGCGCGAACCGCAAGGTGCAACTGCGCTATGACAAGAAACTCTACCGCGAGCGCAATCGCATCGAACGCAGCTTCGGTCGCCTCAAAGACTTCCGCCGCATCGCCACCCGCTTCGACCGCAACGTCAAGAACTTCATGGCCGCCCTCTGCCTCGTGGCGGTCGTGATATGGTGGTGCTAAAGAGTCCGGACCCTGGGTCACTCTGCCCCCCCGACGTGCCCCTTATCGCAGCCAGATCTGCCGCCCTTCCTCGATCCTGCACATCGACGGATCCCGGGAATTGGAACAGGAGCAACCTCGATCGGATGCCGTTGCTGACGTCGGGGTGGAGGTGGAGCGGATGATGGGAATCGAACCCACGTATGCAGCTTGGAAGGCTGCCGTTCTACCATTGAACTACATCCGCATCCCAACCGTCGCACTTGACGGTAGAAGTAGCACCGGTCGTCTGGCGCCGCGCGTACTATAGCGCCTTTTGTTGTCGCGTCATCAGCTTGGTGGGCTAGGGCACCACGACCCCGCAACACCCAAGTGGCCGACGGCCGAGTTTGCACCACGGGTCACACGGCCTGCTGGCCGCCGTTGCAAACATCGTGTCCAGCAGCTCCACGAAAGCACCGATGGTCGTCTCGGCCGACTGACGCCGCTCTCACGCGGCTCATTAGCCGTTTCGATTGCGGCTGTGAAGGCCCTCGATCGACGTCGACGTGCCGCGCAGGCTCGCAATGCAGGCTCGCGCGGCGCAAGGTGGCGCCTCAGCGTCGGTCCGCCGCGATCTGCCTGGCGATCGCCGCCAGCAACGACTGGGGTTGGAGCGGCTTTGCCAGTTGCTCGACCGACGCACCAATGTCCGTGGCCGCGGCCAGCCGGCGCACCGACCCGATCAGGATCGTGGGCACCCCGTGGCGTTCGAGGGCGGCGAGAACGGACGCCACGTCCGCTCGCGCGCCATCGATATCGACGATGGCGAGATCGCAGGTCAACAGACCGAGCTTGCGCTCGACATCGGCCAGCGACGACACTGGGCCGATCGTCAGGTAGCCGGCGTCGTACAACACGTCTTCCATCAGCATGGCATCGCGCGGTTCGCGCTCGACGATCATGATGCGCTGACGTGTGAACGAGGACCGCGACGGCGTCTCGAGGGCGCGCGGCTTCATCAGTTGCTTGCCGGGGTTGAACAACTGCGCATCCCCGCCCTTGCTGTCGTCCGGCCGCAGTTCGGCGTTCAACGTCACCGTTATGCCGCCCGGATCGAACGACGTACTCGTCCTCAGGTTGGGCAGCCGGCTCGATCGCTCTATGAGATTGAGACCAAACCCGCGGCGCGCGGGCGGCGACACGGCTGGGCCCCCACTTTCCCGCCAGGTGAGCTCGATGTGGGACGGCTCGCCACCGAGGACCGACCAGTTGATGGCGATGCGCCCGCTATCCGTCGACAGCGACCCATGCTTGACCGCGTTGGTCGCCAACTCGTGCAGGATCAGCGTGAACTGCAGCGCCGTCTGCGCCGGCAGGAAGACGTCGTCGCCGGAAATGTCGATCCGGTCCTCGTGCCCCCCGACCACGGCGAGCTGTGACTGGATGAGCGCCTTGATCGAGGCTCCCGTCCAATAGGAATCGGTCAACACATTGTGGGCGCTTGCCAGCGACTGCAGGCGGCCGTTGAAGCTGCTGACGAAACGATCGACCGTCGGAGCCGTCCGCGCCGTCTGAGTGGCGATGGACTGGATGATCGCCATCGTGTTCTTGACGCGATGGTTCAACTCGGCGACCAGCAGATTGCGGATCTCGTCGGCCCGGCGGCGGTCGGTGATGTCGCGATTGGTCTCGAGCACCAGCCGGTTGCCGCCGACGCGGATCACCTCGTGGCGGCTGTCGACCCACACTTCCGATCCGTCGCTGGCGATATGGAGCAGTTCACCGCTCCACGAGCCTTGCGCCAGCAGGAGCCGTTCGAAGTCTTCGCGCGGCATCGGATGACGGGTCTTGAGAAGGGCATGGCTGTTGGAACCGAGCGCCACCGACTTTTCGTAGCCGTAGAGTTCCTCGCAGCCGCGGTTCCAGATCAGAATGCCATTGTCGAAATCCCACACCAGAATGGCCTCGTGGGAGAGATCGATGATGCGGACGAGTTGGCGCAGGCGCTGGCTCTGCGTGCGCTGATCGGTGACATCGGTATTCGTACCGCACCACAACTCGATGTTACCTGCCGCATCGCGGATGGGGCGGGCGCGCGACAGAAACCAGCGATACTCACCATCGGCACCGCGCAGAGGGAACACATCCTCCCACTCTTCGCCGTTGACGATACAGTCGGTGAATTTTTCCACGACACGGTCCAGGTGATCCGGGTGGTGGACGGACTTCCACCCCCATCCCGCCATCTCGGCAAACGAAGTGCCGGTGAAGTCGAACCAGCGCTGATTGTACCAGAAGATCGCTCCGGTGCTATCGGCCATCCAGGCGAGTTGGGCGATGTGGTTGGCGAGGGCGCGGAAATGTTGCTCGCTGGTGCGCAGCGTCTGCTCGATCGACTTCTGATGCGTGACATCCCGCGACACGGCGAGCAGCGAGGCTTTGCCATATGGTCCGGCGGCGACCGGACTGACGACGACGTCCCACCATTTCGGCGTACCGCGCGCTGTCGGACAGAACGCCGAGAACCGCGCGGTTCTCCCCGACTGCGCCTCCCGCATCCCGGCAACCACGATATGTCGCTCGGACTCCGGCCATAAATCGACCCACGGACGCTCGATCACATTGTCGACGGCATCGAGTTCGAGCAGACATCTGCCGTTTTCGTTCATGAACGCGATGCGGCCGTCGCTGTCGATGATCTTGATGCAGTCGGGACTGGCCTCGAGAAATCGGTGCTCGACGTCATTCCCGAACCCTGGTCGCTTCACGCCGCGCAACTCACAGTCGACAGTGCGGGCACCCGTTGTCGCAGTCGATCCCTCCGTCGCTTTCGCTCCGTCGTCGCGCGCCGTAGCCGGCATTTCGCTCCCCTATTTCCTTGTCGCCGCACTGCCACAATTCGCATGCGGGCCGGCACGCCTGCCATACGGGGCCCCGTAGGCCGCAACGGCTACTGGTGCCGCGGCTGTAGCTGGCGGCCGCCGATGCGTCAGGCCGCGGCACCCTGGCGTCGCGCGCCACCGGCCCGCACATCGAAGAACAGCGCTTGGCTGATGACGGCTTTCACCATCTCCGGTTTGAAGGGCTTGGTGACCAGGAACGCCGGTTCGGGCCGTTCACCGGTGAGGAGGCGCTCAGGGTAGGCGGTCACGAAGACCACCGGAACATTGGTCTTCGCCAGGATGTCGTTGACCGCATCGATGCCCGAGCTGCCGTCGGCCAGTTGAATGTCGGCGAGGATCATCGCGGGGTTGGTTTTCGCGGCCAGCGCCACGGCTTCGCCTCGTGTCGCGGCGATACCAACGACCTCGTGCCCGAGATCGTTGACGAGCGACTCGATATCCATCGCGATCAACGGCTCGTCCTCGATAATCATCACACGGGCGGCCAGAAGCTGTGCGATCTCGCGGCTCGCCTCGTCGATCAGGCGGCGCACGTCGTCCTCGCTGCGCTCGAGGATCAGGGCGATTTCAGAAACCGGGAAGTCCTCGAGGCTGGCGAGCAGGAAAGCCTGCCGCGGCTCCGGCGTCAGCATTTCGATGCGGCGATCAGCGACGCCCTCGGCGCGGGGCTCTGCCGGCGCCGCCTTGTTGTTCAATGGGACCGACTTCCAGACTGCGAGAAACGAACGGTAGACGGCGGTGCGCGGCTGCAAACTCCGGTCGAAAATGCTCTGGTCGGCAACCAGGGCTTCGAGAAGCGACACAACGTAATTGTCACCGACCTCCTGAGCGCCGGTCAAGGCGCGTGCGAAGCGGCGGAGATAGGGAAGCTGCGGCGCCACGACGTCTGCCAGCGAGCTGTTCATGCGGATACTCCCCGTTGAGATACTGGCCATTGCCAGCCGTTGTGATGTCCGATGCGAACCTGGATCTCGATATTAGGTACAATTACGTCTCTGCGTCACGCAGACTTCTCTGCGTCACGCAGACGTCCGCATGCAAACGCGACGGAACAGGGTTAGGTTCCCCGATCGCAGAAAAATGCCTCCCGCCGGTGGTCCCTGAACCTGTTCCGCCACCAGTGCCGCATACGGGTGACGCATACGGGTGCCGCATTGCGGACGCTTCAACCCGCCCTCCGCGACGTTCAACCCTGGCCGACGATGGCGCGCAACATCCAGATCGCCTTCTCGTGGAAGGCCAGGCGCTGGGTCAGCAGATCCGCGGTCACGAGGTCGTCCACCTCGTCAGCCGCGATGGCAGCCTGGCGCAGGCGCTTGACCATCTTCTCGTGGTCGGCAATGAGATGCGTGACCATGCCCTCGGCGGAGCGTTTCGAGGTCTCTTCCTCGACCGCGGATTTCGGGAGCAACTCTGCGAACCCCAGCGGCGCAGGGTGACCGAGCGAGCGGATACGCTCGGCAATGACGTCGGCGGCTTCGAACAGGTTCTTATAATGGGCTTCGGTCAGCTCGTGGAACGGGATGAAAAGCGGGCCGACCACATTCCAGTGGTACACATGCGTCTTGACGAGCAGTGTATAGGTGTCCGCGAGGACGTCGACCAGTTCGCTGGCCACGGTCGAGCGGTCCTTCTTTGCAATACCCGTGTCGAGTGCGACCGGCTTTGCGACTGCGCGCGGAGAAGCGTTGGACATTGGACAAACCTCTTTGCTGATTTTTCCTATGCGAGGAACTTCGTGTATCTCGACTGGCGTCGAACACACGGCTTTGCACCTGTTCCGGGTGTCGCTGTAAGGGCCGTCTCCGAGAGCCGGCGTTCTTCAAAAAGCGGCTGTCGATCGAACCGGCTGTGCACGACGTGCGGCGCGGCACAGGCTTTTCGTCTTGCGGTGGAGGAACGGACGACCGCCGTTGAAGTTCCGCGCGCCACGAAAATTGGTTGAGAGAGACGCCGCGCGTCGACGGCGTTGCGGCAAGCGTCGCCACGGCAAGCCGGGCGCGAGCGCGACGCGCCCGGCGATCGTCTTGACTTCATCTGTGAGAAGGCCTTCGGCCGACGCGGGACGGTAACGATGGTCAGCGCGAACCGGCCTGTTGCGAGGGTTCGCGATGTTCCGCCGTGTCCGTGACGGGGTCGCCACCCATTATCTGCGCCAGCTTGTTGCGCGCTCGGTTGACACGGCTCTTGATGGTACCGACGGCGCAGCCGCACATGAGCGCCGCCTCTTCGTAGGAAAAGCCCTCCGCGCCGATCAGCACCAGTGCTTCCTTCTGCTCGTCGGGGAGTTGCTCGAAAGCCTTGTTGAAATCGAGCATGTCCATGTGCCCGAGCTGGCCGCCGTTGACGCCGACCTGCAGAGCATGCTCGCCGTCGCTGTCTGGAACCTCCCATTTACGCTTGCGCCGCTCGGAGAGAAACGCGTTGCGCAAGATCGTGAACAACCAAGCCTTGAGATTGGACCCCTCGGCGAAACTCGCCTGGCTCTTCCAAGCTTTGACCAGCGTCTCCTGGACGAGGTCGTCGGCTTGATCTGGGGCACCGCACAACGAGCGCGCGAAGGCGCGCAGATTCGGCACCAGCGCGGCCAGTTCGGTCTGAAAGTCGCTCGACCGATCTGCGCTCATGACTTTTTCTCCGGATTGGCGAGTGCGGCGAGCAGGTCGGCGAATTTTTCCGGCAGGGGAGCTTCCAGCAGCACACCGTAGGCGTTGCGCAGTCCTTGCGCTATCGCCTGCTGCGCCTCCTGCGACAAAGCCGAGTTCTCGTTGTCTTCAGGCAGGTCCCATTCTCCTTGTTGCCGCATTTTGTCAGTTCGATTTCCTTGGGTATTCATTGCAGTGTCCCCGCATCGTTGAGACGGCAGGCGGCCGACGTCAGCATCGAGCGCGCGCCCCGACGGGCATCGCGCCCCCGGCATGCACCCCTGCGCCAGGGGGCGTGCCTGAACCAGGGAGCGTGCCCACAAACGCCCCCTTGCGGCGGCGGATCATCCGGCTCGAACGCCGTCACGCCGGTTTGGTTCCTCCCGGCAAAGGACGGTTCGTCGCATGCTTTGCCAACTGGCCCCTCGAGACACATCGCGCGTCCCAGGTTATCACCGGTGGGGTTCCCGATACCCACGGGTTCCGGGCCCCCAGGTGTACGGCCGCTCAGATCGGGCCGCCAGTGCGCTGCGGACGGAGAGCCGACGCTACTGGGCTGGCAGCGCCGCCCGTCCCATAGTGTCGGCACAGAGTATGCGCATTCGACCGTACACGCCTGTCACTCACTCGGCCGGCGCCAACGCGTCGTCACCATCTGCCGTCTGCGAGGCACTGCTACCATCTTCGCTACCGGCTCGGGTGAAGATGAAGATGGCAGCAACAATGGCCATGATGATCGGCAGATTTCGCGAAACGAAACGGAAGAGGACGGGCAGCGCCAGCGGACCCGCGGCCGACAGGGTTGACATCAGCAACTCTCGGTCGGCCGCGGAAAGCGATGCTGCTGCCGACGGCATTTCGGCCTCGATTCCGGCGGCGCTCTGCTCAGCGGTGCTCGTCACGGTATCTGTCCCACCCCGGTCGCCGCGCGTGTTCAAGATCAGCGCGGTGAGCAAGCCAATAGTCGCAAAGCCAGAGGCCAGAATGAGATGGGCAGTCTCCGCATCGTAGTGCCGGTGCAGCCACCCTGCAGCCGCAGCCGTCAGAAATCCTGCCGCTACGATGAACGGCACGGCGATGATGGCGCGATTGACCACCTGGCTGATCGCATTGTCGACCGTGGCCTGCGCCCTACGGAACAAGAAACCGAACATCGCCGTGCCCTCCTCACCTATTCACATGCCGACCGCGTGCTGTGACTTACGACTTCCACAGCGCGCCGACGACGAAGCCGAGAGCTGCCGCAACGGCGAGTGTCGCCATCGGCTGATCCTTGACCGACTTGTCGATCGCGGTACGCATGTTGCCGGCCACCTGCGAAACGCGCTCACCGGCGTCACGGCCATGCTCGGCAACGGAACGTGCGGCCGCTTCGGCGCTATCGAGCGCCCGGTCGACATGATAGCCGGCCGTGTTGGCGACCTCGGCGGCCTTGTCGGCGACATTGTCGAGCGTGGTGCGCGCGGCGTGTTCGATGTCATGTTTTGTCGATGCAGCGGAAATGGCCATGTCAGCGTCTCCTGTTGTCACGATGACCTATGCGGGTCTCACCGATCCCTCTCGCTGCTTTTCCGACCGACCTCAGCCATCTGGCGTTTCACGGTCAGCCACAGCGATCGCCAGGACAACGCGCGATGCGCATGGCAGTTCCCCATGTCGGTGTGAATTCGCTGGGGAACTTGACGTTGGTGACTTGACGATATGGTGCCGGGCAACGCCGGCATGGGCCCGCATGGCTCCGCGCCAACGCTGCGCCGCGTGGCGTCATACGATCTGCGACCCGACTACGCGCGAGGTGGCGGTTCCCGTCGCGAACCGCCGATCAACGCACCGGCGAGACTGCCCGCCGCCGCCACCGCCTTGCCCCCTGCCGCGATGAACCCGGCGCGGCCCTTGCCCGATGCCCGCTCACGTATCGCACGGACGTGCAACGCCTCGGGCGCGGCCTCGATGACGGCCTCGGCCAGCGCCTCCATATCGCGCGATGAGAGCTCGGGGTCGGTCGTGACGTCGACCAACACCGCCGTGTTGGCACCAATGCCAAGGGGCTTTGACAACGTATCAACCAGAGCGCTGCGCGTCATGGCGCTCTGGCGCGTCAAATGCGCGATGATCACCGACGGTGCCAAAAGCCGTACCGACGAGGTGTAGTGCTGCTTCAATGCCGCATGCGCCGCCAGATCGCCGGACGTCGAGACGCCATGCGC
>JBKBNR010000042.1:1843-12731 GCA_046295315.1 Hyphomicrobiaceae bacterium | reverse complement strand
CCTGCTCGTCGAAGGCCATGACGACAACAGCGGCGCCGTAGCGCAGCACCTTGCGCGCCTGCTCGAGGAACGCCGCTTCGCCTTCCTTCATCGAGATCGAGTTGACGATACCCTTGCCCTGCACGCATTGCAGACCCGCCTCGATGACGCTCCACTTGGAGCTGTCGATCATGATCGGCACTTTGGAAATGTCGGGCTCGGACGCGATGAGATTGAGGAACCGAACCATCGCCTTTTCAGAGTCGAGCAGACCCTCGTCCATATTGACGTCGATGATCTGCGCGCCGGCTTCGACCTGCTGGCGGGCCACGGCGAGTGCGGCGGTGTAGTCGTTCTGCTCGATGAGCTTTCTGAACTTCGCCGATCCCGTGACGTTGGTTCGCTCGCCGACGTTGATGAACTGCTGTGCTGCGTTGCCGGTCATGACCTTCTCGATCGTTGGCGTTTTTTTCCGTCTCCCCTGAAGGGAGAAGGTACCCGAAGGGCGCAAAAGCGAGATCTACACCTCACCCCGCGACGAACGGCTCGAGGCCGGAGAGCCGCATCTTCGGTTCAGCCTTCGGAATGGCGCGCGGCTTGTGCTTCCTGGCGTGGCTCGCGATGTGGGCGATGTGATCTGGCGTCGAGCCGCAGCATCCCCCGACGATGTTGACCAGACCATCCTCCAGCCAGGGCTCGATCTTGCAGGCCATGTCGTGGGGGCCTTCGTCGTATTCGCCCATCGCATTCGGCAGGCCGGCATTGGGATAGGCCGAGACGCGCACATCGGCGACATGCGCCAGTTCGGCGATGTGCGGGCGCATCTTATCGGCGCCGAGCGCGCAATTGAGCCCGACCGAAAACGGCTTCAGGTGCCGCAACGAGTACCAGAACGCTTCGGGCGTCTGTCCCGTGAGCGTGCGCCCGGCTTCATCCGTGATGGTGCCCGAAAGCATGATCGGCAGCTCGATACCGGTCTCGTCGAAGGCTTCGAGCGTCGCAAATCCCGCCGCCTTGGCGTTCAAAGTATCGAAGATCGTCTCGATCAGAATGATGTCGCAGCCGCCCCTGATGAGCGCGATCACCTGTTCCTTGTAGGCCACCCGCAACTGATCGAACGTGATGCGCCGGTAGCCCGGATCCTCGACCTTCGGCGAGATCGACGCGGTCATGTTGGTCGGCCCGACGGCACCGGCGACGAAGCGGGGTTTGTCCGCCGTCGAATACATGTCGCAGGCGCGACGCGCGATGCGGGCGGCCTCGAAATTGATCTCGTAGGACAACTCTTCCATGTGATAGTCGGCCATCGAGACACGCTGCGCGTTGAACGTGTTGGTCTCGATGATGTCGGCCCCGGCGCGGAGATATTTCCCATGAATCTCCTCGATGATGTCGGGCTGCGTCAGCACGAGGAGATCGTTGTTGCCCTTCACATCCTTGGAATGATCCCGGAAGCGCTCGCCGCGATAGTGGCTCTCACCGAGCTTGTGCTGCTGGATCATGGTGCCCATGGCGCCGTCGATGATGAGAATGCGCTCGCTGGCGGCCTTGTCGAGGGCAGCATAGCTGGGTAGGCGCTTCATGCGGGAACTCTCCAGAAATGACACGAGAGGCAACGCCTCGCGCGAAATGGGCCTCAACCGTTGACGACGCGGCGTTCTTCGAGCGGCGCCGCCTTGAGCGGTCGCAGCCCCAGCAGGTGGCAGATCGCGTAGACGAGATCGGCGCGGTTCAACGTGTAGAAGTGGAACTTCTTGATGCCGTGTTCGACCAGTTCCAACGCCTGCTCGGTCGCGACCGCCGATGCAACGAGCTGTTGTGTCGCGGGGTCGTCCTCGAGACCTTCGAAGCGGCGCGCCAGCCACGCCGGAACCGTTGCGCCGGTGCGGATAGCAAATCCCGCGACCTGACGGAAGTTGTGGATGGGGACGATGCCGGGCGTGATCGGTATCCAGATTCCAGCGGCGCGGGCGCGTTCGAGGAAGCGCAAGAAATGCGCGTTGTCGAAGGCGAACTGCGTGATGATGCGATCGGCGCCGGCATCGACCTTGGCCTTGAGGTTGTCGATGTCGGCCGCGATGGTCGGGCTCTCGGGATGCTTCTCGGGATAGCCGCCGACCGACACCTCGAAGTTGGCGATCTTCTTCAAGCCGGCGACAAGTTCCGCAGCGTTGGCGTAGCCGCCGGGGTGGGGCACGTATTTTTGGCCGACGCCGGATGCCGGGTCACCCCGCAGCGCGACGATGTGGCGAACGCCGGCCGCCCAATAGTCGCGCGCCACCGCATCGACGTCGGCCTTCGTCGCATCGACGCAGGTCAGGTGCGCCGCCGGACGCAGCGCCGTTTCCTTGACGATCCGGGCGACGGTGGCATGCGTGCGCTCGCGGGTCGAACCACCGGCGCCGTACGTCACCGAGACGAACTCCGGCGCCAGCGGCGCCAGGCGCTCGATCGCCGCCCACAGAGACGCTTCCATCTTCTCGTTCTTCGGCGGGAAGAACTCGAATGAAACGTCGATATCGCCCGAGGCGAGCAGCCGGCTCTTGCGTTCGCGCGGTTCGTTCATCAGCGGGCCTCCTCGAGGTTTTGCGTTCGTGCGGTTCGTGTTCGTTGCGTCGATCTGGGCTGTGGCATGCGCTCGGCGAGCCAGAGCGAAACCCCGAGCGCTTCACCTGATTGACCGGGGGGCGAGCGCAGCGTCGATGTGGCGTGCGGCTTCAATCCCGCGGCGAGCAGCCATTCCTCGACCTGCTCGGTCGAGAAGCCGAGACGTTCGTGAGCGTGGTCCTCGCGCAGCCGCTCGATGTCGTGCGGCGCGAAGTCGACGATCAGCAGCCGCCCGCCCGGGGCCAGCACACGCGCCGCCTCCTGGATCGCGGGCAAAGGATCGGACAGATAATGCAGCACCTGATGCATGACGACGGCATCCGCCGCGCCATCGCCGAGTGCAATATTGTAGAGGTCACCATGGCGCACCTGCGCGCGGTCGAGACCGGCGCTTTCCAGTTTGGAGCGCGCATAGTTGAGCATGGCGTGGCTCATGTCGAAGCCGATCGCCTGGTCGTAGCGCCCGGCGAGAAGCGCCAGCATGCGTCCGGTGCCGGTGCCGAGATCGACGAGCAGGCGGAACGGCCCCTCGCCCAGCATGTCCAGGACGGCGGCTTCGACGGCCGCCTCCGGCACGTGCATGGCGCGGATGCGATCCCAGTCTGCGGCGTGGGCCTCGAAGTATTGGAGTGCCAAGGCCTCGCGCTGCTGCTTCAGCACCGTCGCGCGGTCGCGATCACGCAGGATCACCGGGTCAGCGAGATCAAGAATGCCGAGCACCTGGCGCGCCAACTGGCCGCCGCGACTGCGATCGGAGACGTGAAAATAAACCCAACTGCCCTCGCGGAAGCGCTCGACGAGACCCGTTTCTGTAAGCAGCTTCAAATGTCGGCTCAAGCGCGGCTGGCTCTGCCCGAGGATGAACGTCAGATCCTTGACGTTCAACTCACCGTCCGCGAGCAGCCGCAGCACACGCAGGCGCGTCGGCTCGGCCGCAGCCTTCAGTGCGGCAACGAGTTCACGGCTGGTGAAAGAGATCGACATGAATTCTCCGGCTGCTCGTTTGCAAGATATAAACATATGTTTATGTGTCAAGCGACAAAAGCGTGAGCAACCCGATATCCCCAGCTCCCATCACCCGCGCCGCCGCCTGACCGATGGCATGGCCTTCGATCCGGAAGGTTGCCGCCGCGGTGCTGGTCTTTCCGGCCCGTCCCGCACCGAACCGCCCGTTTACGGAGCGGAAAGCATGATCGCCTACGCTCGTCCGCAGCCCCACACTCTGCGTTCGAAGGTCAGACATGCGTTTCGCCCAATTCGACGAGATCTCTCCCGCCGTCATGGACACTCCCCTGCCCTGGCGCCAGAGACAGTCCTCCGCGACATTGCCAGGCGCGTTCGTCGTCGCCGCACTCGCCGCAACGGTGCTGCTGGTGGCGATACCCGGCGCGCTGATCATCGCGCATCTGGCCTCCGGCGATGACGCCGTACGGCTCGTCACCGATCACCCGGGTTCAGCCATCCAGATCGCATTGGGCCTCGCCCTGGCGTCGGCGCTCGTCGGTTGGCCGCTCTACCTCAACACCCGCCGCATCGGCCGCCGCCGTGACGTCACGATCGACGCTCGGCAGGTCTCGGTGAGCGAGTTTTCACCCGCAGGCAAAACCGATTGGAGCGAGCCGCTCTCGGCCTATCTCGGGATCGCGCATCACCTGCGCACGACGCAGGCCGGCCCGCGACACGAGTTGATTCTCGTGCACCGCGATCCCCGCCGCCATGTGATCGTCGCCTGTGCCGAGCGCTTGACGCGTGCCGACATCGAGCGCGCGGCGCTGCAGCTGGGCGTCGCGGAGGTGCCGGCGGCTGCACTCTATCGCCTGCCTGAAATCGCCATCCCTCGGCCCTCGCTGCGGCGGCAACGCACCCCAGACGGTACGGCTCTGGAGACCGTCGAGGTGTGAAAATTATCACGCCTTTTCCGTCTCTGCCTGTTGACGGCCCGACCTGCGCTTGATCGGTGCCCTCATCTGGCCCAGTTTCTGAGCGGTTGTCGGGCGACGGACGTCACCTTATGGCACGCGGGCGGCGGGTCGCGGGTCGGTCTGACGCATAGATCGGGAAACCGGCATCCTGTGCTGCGCGGGGTGCGGAGAAAACTTCTGGAGCCGAACTGCATGAGTGGTATCTCAAATATTGTCAGCCGCGAGGCTTCCGGCTCCGACGCCAACGGCACCCGCCGCGGGTGGCCGCTGGTGCTGGCCGTGATCGTCACCCAACTGATGAGCTTGCTCGCCATCGCGCCGAGGGCCGAAGCCAACGAGCCGCCCGCGCGTTACATGCAGCGTGTCGCCAAGGAACTGGTGGCGGCCGGGCGCAGCGGATCGCAGTCGGAGTTTGCCGAAACCCTGCGTCGCCATGCCGACGTGACGTCGATCGGGCTTTATTCGCTCGGCACCTACGTCAACCGCCTGCCGCAGGCCGAGCGCCCGCCCTACTACTCGGGGATGGTCAACTTCATCGCCCGCTACGCCGCCAAGGAAGCTCCGAAATACCCGGTCGCCAGCGCCGTCGTCACAGGGCAGACGGAAGAGACCAAATCTGGCGTCTACGTCGACAGCAAGGTGACGCTAACCAACGGCACAAGCTACGACGTTCGCTGGCTGCTGGTGCGACGCGGCGGCGCCTACAAAATCCGCGATGCCGAAGTGCTGGGCTTCTGGATGAGCCCATTCCTCAAGAACCTGTTCGAGAAGTACATCGACGACAATGGCGGCAATCCGCGCGCGCTCGTCGTCGCACTGACGCGCTGAACCACCCTCATTCCGTGGTGACGGCGATCGGCTGACGCCGATTCACAATCCTCTCGCGAGATGGCCCAAGCGGTGCGGCTCGGCGCCGCCGCTTTCCGGTGCCAGCCGTTCGACCGCCAAAGTGGCGCACAGCGACAGCGCCGACGCGGCGATGACGAGCGCCGCTGGGACCCAGGCCTTCATCGCTCGTGGCACGACCCGTTCGACACAGTCTTCGACGATCTGCATGGGACAGCACCTCTGCGTTGCAACCTCGCGCACATGCTGACAGACGAGCAAGAAACAAACGAATAATCGGATCGCCAAACTATTCCCCGCGCGGCTTACACTTTCGAAAACATGTTGTGTCAATCTCCCATCACCTTTGCAGATGAGCTTCGATCCCGGTCGAGGCGCGAGCCATGATTGCTCCGTCGTGCGCATGTCCAGCGCGCACGACCCGTCTTCGGGCATGATGCACAAAGGCCTGTCGTAACCCGCACCGTTCGCGCGCTGCCTCGTCGCGGCCCGGAAGCCGGTGCTGCACGGAGGTTGTGCGTTGTCGTTCTTCAATGGCGTCAAAGATCTTTTGCAACGCAATCCGTTGTCGTCGCGGATGCCCGTGATCGGCTTCGGCACCGCGCTGATCGCAACGGTATGGATCGCGATCGTTCTGCAAGTGACCTCGGAGCGCCGCGCCATGTGGCACTCCCTTGCACATGAAACATCGAACCTCGCGCTCGTCTTCGAGCAGAGCGCGGAGCGCACGGCCAGCGAGATCGACCGCATCATCAAGTATCTGCGCGCGAGTTACGAGCGCAACGGGTTCAAGGCCGACTGGGCGAAGCTCGTCCAGGAAGAATTCACCTTCAACAAGGAAACGGTGCAGATTGCGGTGATCGACCGCGATGGCATGATGATCACCTCGTCGAAAATGCTCTATCCCGAGAAGCCCGTCGATCTCAGCGACCGCGAACACTACAAGGTCCACGCCGCCGCCAACGTCGATCGCCTGTTCATTTCCAAGCCCCTGCTCGGCCGCGCGTCGAACAAATGGTCGGTGCAGTTCACGCGGCCGTTTCGCAATCCGGACGGCACATTCGCGGGCGTGCTGGTCGTGTCGCTCGATCCTGACTTTTTGACGCGGTTCTACTCGACCCTCAATCTCGGCGCCGGCGGCGGCCTGGCGCTCGTCGGCGCCGATGGACTGGTGCGCGCCGGCGCCGGAATCTACAGCCAAAGCCTCGGCAAGGCGCTGCGCGTCGATGCGACGGCCGGCGAACGCTTGCAGGCGGTCGGGAACGTCGAGGTGCAAACCCGCGAAGCCGACGACGGGCTCCAGGTCACCGCTGTCGTCAAGGGCGCCACAATGCCCTTGAGTGCGCTGATCACCCGCTCCCACCTGCCGCAGCACCGGGTCTGGGTCAACAACCGCCGCACTTACCAGTTCGTCGGCGCGGCAATCACCGTCGTCGTTCTTGCGGCCATGATGTCGAGCATGTTGCGGCGACGCGTGTACGAACGGCAGCTGAACTATCTCGCCCGCTACGACGCCTTGACCAAACTGCCGAACCGCACCGAATTCAGCGCGTTGCTCGAATCGAGCCTCGCCAAGCGGCGCGACGGGAAGCGAATTTCGATCCATCTCGTCGATCTCGACGACTTCAAGACCGTGAACGACACGCACGGGCATCCGATCGGCGATGCGCTGCTGGTCGCGGTTGCAAGGCGCCTCAGCCGGACCGTTGGCCGCGACGACTGCGTAGCGCGTCTCGGCGGCGACGAATTCGCCGTTATCGAAATCGGCGGCAGCGATGCCGCAGCACCGTCGATACTGGCCAACGAAATCTGCCGCGAGTTGGCGCGGCCGTTCGATATCGAGGGGGTGCGCCTGCAAAGCGGCGCCAGCATCGGCAGCGTCACCGCCGATAGCAAGATCAATTGCGAAGACGATCTGATGCGTTCTGCAGATCTCGCCCTCTACGCGGCAAAGAATGCCGGCGGCAGCACCGTGCGGCAGTTCGAGGAGCGGATGACGGAGGAGGCGCGCGAGCGTCGCGCCATCGAAACCGGTCTGCGAGACGCCCTCGAGCACGAGCATCTGGAGCTGCACTATCAGCCGATCCTCGACATCACCACCATGGAGGTGACCGGATTCGAGGCTCTGGTGCGCTGGCGCCATCCGCAGAAGGGGCTCATCCCGCCGCTGTCATTCATCCCCGTCGCAGAGCAGACCGGTTTGATTGTCGAGATCGGGGCCTGGGTGCTGCACAAAGCCTGCGCGGAGATGGCGAACAAGGCACCCGGTTTCAAGATCGCGGTCAACGTATCTGCCATAGAGTTCCGTGACTCCGACGTGGCCGCCTCCGTGCGCTCGGCTCTCGACAAGTCGGGCCTCGCCCCCAAACTTCTCGAGATCGAGATCACGGAATCGCTGCTGATGAAGAAGGATCAGTCGACGCTCGATCAGCTCGATGAAATCCGCAAACTCGGCGTCATGATCTCGATGGACGATTTCGGCACGGGCTATTCGTCGCTCAGCTACCTGCAATCGTATCCCATCGATTGCATCAAGATCGATCAGTCTTTCGTGCGTGCCATCGGCCGTCTCGACAACTCGCGCGCCATCATCAAGGCCATTGCTACGCTGGCCTCTAGCCTCAACATGACGACGATAGCCGAAGGCGTCGAGACAGAAGCGCAACTCGCCACGCTAGAAACCATAGGCTGCGCGGAGGCTCAAGGCTATCTGTTCAGCCCACCGAGGCCGATCGACGCGATCCTCGAATGGATGAACGAACGATCCGCCGAGCGCCACGCGGCGAGCTTGAAAGCATGCGGACACTGCGACGACCAGAAGGCCGGTATCAAAACCGCCGCAGCAGCATGATGTCTCGAGGCCGGTGCCGCAGCCCTTCGCTCCCGGCACCGGCACCGGCACTGCCGCTGGTCACGGAATCCCGATCAGCTTGTGAGTCTGCAGCGACAGGCGCCATTCGGGATTGGATTTGCAGTACGAGATTGCGGCGGCGATGTTGGCGCCCTGTTCTGGCCCGTCCATGGGCTGCAGGAAGCGCAAGCGGAAGTCGAGCCCGGCGCATTGCTCAGGCGCCAGGCCCGTCTGCGGATAGACCAGCTTCAACTCGTCGCCCGCGCGCTGCACCAGCGTCGAACCCGCCTTCGGGCTGACCGTGATCCAGTCGATCTTGCGCGGCACGGGCAGCGTACCGTTGGTCTCGATGGCGATCTCGAAACCTTCGTCATGCAGGGCGTCGATCAGCGCCTCGTCGACCTGCAGCATCGGTTCACCGCCCGTCAGCACGACGAGAACGGGCGCGGCATCCTCGCCGCTCGCCATCGCGCACGCCTCGACGAGATCGGCGGCCGACTTGTATTTGCCGCCGCCGGGCCCATTGGTGCCGACGAAATCCGTATCGCAGAACCGGCAAATGGCGGCGGCGCGGTCGGCCTCGACGCCGGACCACAGATTGCAGCCGGCAAAACGGCAAAAGATCGCCGGCCGGCCCGCGTTGGCACCTTCGCCCTGCAGCGTGTAGTAGATTTCTTTCACCTGATACATGCCGCGGACATCTGCGGTGCGCCGCGTCCGGTGTCAAGGTATGAGCCGCGCTGCGCCAGCGCCGATCAGCACCGGATCGCTGTCGTTTGCGTATGTGGACATGGCGGCCGAAGCGACGGGCTGGATGAGGGGGCGACGTGAGCAATCAGACGACGTCGGCGGGCACCGCGCCACGGCAACTGCGCTATTTCGAGTTCGTGATGGCGGCGTTCGTCACGGTCCTCGTCTGCTCGAACCTGATCGGCCCGGCGAAGATTGCGACGCTCGATCTGCCGGTCATCGGCACGTTCGTGTTCGGCGCTGGCGTGCTGTTTTTTCCGATCTCTTATGTCTTCGGCGACATTCTGACGGAAGTCTATGGCTACGCACGCGCACGGCGTGTGATCTGGACAGGCTTCGCGGCGCTGTTTTTCGCCAGCATCATGGCAGCGGTGGTCGTGGCGCTGCCACCGGCCTCGTTCTGGCAACATCAGGCGGCTTATGAAATCGCCTTCGGCAATGCCTGGCGCATCGTCGCGGCGTCGATGATCGCCTACTTCTGCGGCGAGTTCGTCAACTCCTACATCCTCGCCAAAATGAAGGTGTGGACCGAGGGGCGTCATCTTTGGATGCGTACCATCGGTTCGACAATCGGCGGCGAGTCGGTCGACAGCCTGCTGTTCTACCCGCTCGCCTTCTACGGCACGGGCATCATCCCCAACGAAGCACTGCCACAGGTGATGCTGGCGCAGTTCCTGTTGAAAACCCTCGTCGAGGTGGTGTTCACCCCCGTCACTTATCTCATCGTCGGCGCTCTGAAGCGCGCCGAGGGCGTCGACCACTACGACCGGACCACGGATTTCACCCCGTTCTCGATGCGCACCTGAGCCGGGCCCATACCACGGCCCACTGGCGCCGCGTCAATCGTTGGCGAGACCGCGGCGTACCATGGTCGCGATCTCGGCGTATGTGCGCTTCGCGGGCGTCAGCACGCCGTGCATCTTCGATTTCGACACCAGAATGTCGCCGAGTGCGAGATAATCGAGGCCCGTCGACAGGAAGCAGGCCAGCGCGTCCTGCGGTGTCTCGACGATCGGTTCGCCGCGGACGTTGAACGAGGTATTGAGCAACACCGGCACGCCAGTCAGCTTTTCAAACTCTTTCAGCAGGCGGTAGAGCTTCGGATTCTGGTTCTCGCGCACCGTCTGCACGCGCGCCGTGCCGTCGACGTGGACGATCGCCGGAATGCGATCCTTCCAGTCCGGGTGCACCTTCTTCGCCAGCAGCATGAACGGGCTTTCCTCCTCACCCTCGAATATCTCCGCCGAGCGCTCGGCGAGGACGACGGGCGCGAAGGGACGGAACGACTGGCGGTGCTTGACGCGCTTGTTGACCGTGTCCTTCATATCTTGCGATCGCGGATCGGCGAGAATGGATCGATTGCCGAGCGTGCGCGGACCAAACTCGCAACGCCCCTGGAACCAGCCGAGGATGTTGCCCTGCCCCAACAACCTCGCAACGTCGGCACAGATGTCGCGGCTCTCCGACGATTTGGTCTCCAGCTTGGCGTCGATACCGCCCAGCGCTCGCTTCATGTCCGCCGCGCGGTAGTCGATGCCGAAATACGCGGTGTCGATCACCTCGACGCGCGGCTTCTGCTGTAGCGCAAGATGGCCGTAGTACGCGCAGCCGATGGCGATGCCGTTGTCGCCCGCAGCCGGCTGCACCCAGACGTTGTCAAAGCCTGCTTCGCGCACGATGCGTCCATTGGCGACGCAGTTGAGACCGACCCCGCCCGCGATCACGAGGTTCTTGGCACCGGTCGTCTCGCGCAGCCATTTCGCGCGCGCCAGCAGAACCCGTTCGGTGTCGTTCTGAATGCGCCACGCCATATCCATCCAATGCTGCATGTGGGGCGAGGTTTCCCACGTCTCGTCGGACTGGGCGTTGAACGGCTTGTTGAAGCTGCGATCCCATTCGGGAAAGCGCAATTCGCCGTCGTCGCCGATCTCGA
>JBKBNR010000042.1:0-1833 GCA_046295315.1 Hyphomicrobiaceae bacterium | reverse complement strand
CGGCTGTCCGGGCCGCTCTGCATCGGCGACCACGTCAAGGTCGAGGCGGGCGCGCGGGTCGGCGAGCTGACCGTGCTCGGCGACAACGTCGTGGTGAAGGGCGGCGCCACCCTCGAGCGCGCCGTCGTGCATATGCGCCAGCGGCGGAAAGGCTCCCGCGCGGCCGTAAGGGGCGAGGCCCATTACCTCGCCGCACTTGTTCCAGTCGGCGAATATGTAGCTCGAGACACGCGAGTACATCGCGCCGAGCCCCGGCATGAAATAGAACTCATCGGAGAGGAAGCCGCGAACCGGCTGCAGCCAGACCTTGCGGATGCAGGTGAGCTGCGACCCCTTGAACGTGTAATAGCTCTCGCTCTCGCGGGCCAGCGGGTTGACGCCCTCGGTCTTCTGCCCGGCCTCCTTGATGTCGCTGGCGTAGCTCCCGACGCCATCGACGATCATCACCGCGCCCTCGTCGAACGGGCAGGCGGCGAATGCGGAATAGGCATGTCCAAGATGGTGCGAGAGCGTCACCACGTTCGCGGCGTCGGTGAGATACAGCGGGCTCTTGCGCGCCTGCTCACGCTCCTCCGCATCCATGAATTCCGGAACGTCCTCGTAGACGAGACGCAGTTCGAGATCCTCGACGGGGAGCACATAGCAATTGCGCACGATCAGATCGACGTCGCGCAGCGTGATGCCTTCCGCATCCAGAACATAGTCGACGACCTCCTGAAAGAACCCGGTGGCGTGCTTCTCGCGCGTCACCCGTTCTTTCTCGATCGCGAACACGATTTTGCCGTCGCGAAGCAGACAAGCGCTGACATCGTGATCGTAAGCGTTGATGCCGAGGACATAGACCGGCCTGTTACTCATGGGTGATTTCCTACCGAAACAAGGTGCAACGCTCACAAGGACCGCCGCTCGGACAGCGCCACATGGGCGTCGCATCCTGCCGCATCGCCGTCGTTCTCAACCGATCTCAACTCTCTTCACCAGGCGCCATCCTACGCCCGGCCCGAGGCCTCAGTCCGGTAGCCGTATTTCAATCTTAACGCCACCATCCTCAGCGCCCGTCGCGGGCGAGACGGCCTCGCGAACCGACATGCGGTGCGACCGGAGGATTGCAGGATCGTCGTTCTGGCCAGGAACCAGTCTTCTGCCCCGCAAAATGCGCTGAATCATGGGTGACCATCAAATTCAGCGCCGAATGGGCGCGCCGTTCGTTGTCGCACGGGGGCAAGCGTGCTAGCGTCGCACTGAGCATGGTGCGGGTCATGCTGCGTCCGGCTCGCCGCCAGCGTGTCCAGACGCAACAACACAACCACACGGTCGTGATCGGTGCGGTGGCGGTGCGTCGCCGGGAACGGCGCGTGTCCCGAGACGGCTCTGGCGGGAACAACGGGAGTCCAAGATGTCCACTCAGAATGCACTCCAAGCCGCAAGACCGGCAGGCACCGGGTTGCGAGCCTTCGCGACGACGTTGCCGCATCGTGCTGGACGTGCCGTCGTTCAAGGCATCGCCGTTGTCGTGATGCTGGTGATCTACGGCGTCAGCTCGATCGGTTCCTACGGTCTCACGGCGCTTGGTCTGGGCGGCGCCACCGCGCTGTCGTTGGCCGCAACGGCCCAGCCTGCACAGGCTCGTCGGCGCTACCGTCGTCGTCGTCGCGGCGTGTTCATCGTTTTGCCGTTCCGTCGTCGGCGGCGGCGGCGGAGCTATCGCCGGCGTTGGCGCTGATCGGCACTGCCCTTCGGGTCAGTAAGGCTCACCGCAGAAGAGGAGCGCCCGCCAGCCTTTGGCGGGTGTTTGTTTTTCAGGGCATCGGCGTCGGCGATGGCCGGGACGCG
>JBKBNR010000041.1:8130-12819 GCA_046295315.1 Hyphomicrobiaceae bacterium | reverse complement strand
AAGCGCTACTACGACGCCTTCAACCGCGGCGACAGCGACGCCATGCTGGCGTGCCTCTCCGACGACGTCATCCATGACGTCAACCAGGGCGAGCGCCGCATCGGCCTCGACAAGTTCCGCGCCTTCAACGCCCGCATGGATCACCACTACAAGGAACGGCTGGAAGGTATCGTGATCATGGCCAGCGACGACGGCGCCCGCGCCGCGGCCGAGTTCAACGTCCACGGCACCTACCTGAATACCGACTCCGGCCTGCCGGAAGCCAAGGGCCAGACGTATGTTCTGCCCGCGGGCACATTCTTCGCCGTGCGCGGCGGCAAGATCACCCGCGTCACCACCTATTACAATCTCACCGACTGGATCGCCCAGGTCGTCGGTTGAACCAGCCCAAGCAGGCTCGGCGGCGGCGCTCCGATCCGCCGCCCGTCATGATGATGAGGACTGCCGGCATGATGCTCACCATGCTCAAATGCAAGCTGCACCGCGCCGTCGTGACCGAGTGCGATCTGCATTACGAGGGTTCGATCTCGATCGACGCCAAGCTGATCGAGGCCGCGGGACTGCTGCTCAACGAGCGCGTTGAAATCTACAACATCGACAACGGCGAGCGCTTCGCCACGTACGTCATCGAAGGCAAGCGCGGGTCCGGCGTCATCGGGCTCAACGGCGCGGCGGCACGCAAGGCGTGTGTCGGCGACAAGCTGATCATCTGCGCCTACGCGGCGATGGACGAGGCCGAGGCCCGCCGCTTCGTGCCGACTGTCGTCATTTGCGGATCGAAGAACAAAATCGAGAAGTCCAAGACCTGAAATCCAACGCGACGCTTTCGGAGGACGAGATGGACGAGCCGGAGCAGACCCCCGAACCCGTATCGCTCACGATGGCGACACTCACCGGCGACGAGATCAAAGCCGTTCTCGGCGATCTGGCGCGGCTGCGCATCGAAGTGTTCCGCGACTGGCCCTACCTCTACGACGGATCGCTCGACTACGAGGAACAGTATCTTTCGACATTCGCCGCAGCGCCCGGCGCGGTTTGCATCGTCGCGCGCTCTGGCGACCGCATCGTCGGGGCCTCGACCGGGTCGCCGATGGAGGAAGCGGACGAGGAGTTCCAGCGGCCTTACGAGGAAGCCGGTTACGACATCAAGGAGATCTTCTACTGCGGCGAAAGCGTTCTGCTGCCGCAGTACAGGGGCGGCGGCGCCGGCCACGCATTCTTCGACGGCCGCGAAGCGCACGCCCGCAAGCTCGGCGGCTTCAAGTACGCGACTTTCTGCCGGGTATTGCGATCGGACTTCCATCCCTTGAAGCCAGCGGACTATCGGCCGCTCGATGGATTCTGGAGGAAACGCGGCTATCGGCCGACCGATCTCGAAGCCCGCTACGCCTGGAAGGATATCGACCAGAAGGGCGAAACGGTGAAGCACCTGCAGTTCTGGCTCAAGGAGCTTTGAGGCTTTGCGCGATACTCTTAAGGTGGCCTCGGCGCAATATCCCATCGACGCGCCGGAAACGCTGCTCGACTGGCGCGACAAGATCGTGCGGTGGGTGGAGAACGGAGCGGCGACCGGCGCGGAACTGCTGGTGTTTCCGGAGTACGCGGCGATCGAGCAGGCCCATGCGCTGGGGCGCGAGGTTTTCTCCGACTTGGGCGAGACGCTGCGGCAGACGGCGGCGCTGGCGGGGGAGCGCGTGGCGCTGCATGCCGAGCTGGCGCGCGAGCATGGCGTGCATATTCTCGTCGGCAGCGGACCGCTCGAAATCGCCGAAGGTCAATTCGTCAACGCCGCGCAGCTGGTGACACCGACAGGCGCCGTCGGCGAACAGCACAAGCTCATCCTGACGCCGTTCGAGCACGATTGGGGTATGGTCGCGGGGGAAGAGGTCCGCGTCTTCGACACCGACATCGGCCGCATCGCCATCACCATCTGCTACGACAGCGAGTTCCCGCTGCTGGCCCGCGCGATGGCAGATGCGGGAGCAGAACTGCTGCTGGTGCCGCAATGCACCGAGCGGATCTCGGGACACCATCGGGTGCGTGCCGGCGCCATGGCGCGGGCGCTCGAAAACCAGATGTGCGCAGTGACGAGCCCGACCATCGGCGATGCGCTCTGGTCGCCGGCGGTCGATCGCAACGCCGGTAGCGCCGGGCTCTATGTCCCGGCGGAGCATGGCGTTTCCGACACCGGCGTGCTGGCGGAAGGCGCTCTCAACGTGCCGGGCTGGATCACCGGTACGATCGACTTCACAGGGCTGCGCCGTCTGCGCTCGAGCGGCGAGATGCGCAACTTCGCAGACTGGCTGCATCAGCCGGGTGCGAGCGCGGCCCAGGCTAACGCGCGCACCAAAGTCGTGACGCTCTGACGTCGCGCGTCATGAAAAGAACGCTTCACTTCGAGATGCGCAGTTCCGTCAGGCTGGTGCCGATGGCGCGGAACGCATCGACGAGGTCGTCGGCCGTCGATGCCGAGTACGCAAACGGCGGCTTCGATGCACAATCCTGCAGAAGCTGCACGGTCTCCGGGTCGGAGACGGCGAAGGCCACGGTGTAGATCTGAATGTTCTGCTCCTTCGCCAGCTCGCAGGCCTTTCGCATGCGCGCATTGACGTGCTGGCGGAAGCCCGCGAACGTCTGCGGCTGCACGCGACCGTGGGCTAGCGCGCCATAGGTGGACAGATGCGACATGAACCACGGGTCGTCGCTGGGATCGACGTTGTTGACGCCGTCGGTCATGACCACCATCACCTTCTGCGTCTTGGGATCGCTGGACCCTTCGGTGAAGGGCGCCCCCGGCGTCAACACACGCATGCCCCAGGAAATGCCTTCCGCGGTGTTGGTGCCGGAACCGTTCCAGTGCATCAAACCCGCGATCTTGTCCTCGATCGTCGAGCGGCTGTTGGTCAGCGGCAGGATCGGGTCGGGGCACGCCTTGTTCGGCCCCGACGTCACCGGACCGACCTCGTCGATGTTGGCGTTGGTGTTGTTGTACTTCAGCCAGTTGTAGTTACCCCAGAGCAGATAGGGGTCGGTGAAGGCCGGAAACTGCGCGTCGCGCAGATCGAGGCGGTCGGCGAGATAATCGTTGGGGCTCACCTTGCCGGGGAATTCGGCATTGACGCGGGATTGATCCGGAGTGTCGGGCCAGAACCACGGCACCCACAGCGTATCGGGATCAGCGATATTCGGCGCTTCATCGCTGACGTCGCGGTCGTTCCACTGGGTGCGCGCCATCACACATCCCTTCCATTGTGCGTTGGGAATGCGCGCAAAGGTGTCGAACAGGTTCACCTTTGCCGGGTTTGCAATCCAGCAATCGGGATTGAACTGATAGGGCCAAGGCACATCGCTGGCCGACGCGGCTCTGGCTGTGGAAACACCGAGAGTATCCGAAACGAGGTCTGCAAAGCGGCGCATACCGTCGAGAAGCCAACCCTGCTGACCGACCCCTGGGTCGATCGGCGCGCCACCTCCGCCGTTGTAGATGCAGCCCACTTCTTGACCGAACGAATAGCCCTCGATGCCGTGACCATGCCACGACGCGTCGCCGTTGAGGTCCATCCACGCGCGCTGCTCGGGCCCGTTACCGATGTTGACGGCTCCCACGTAGGGCACGACGGCCATCTTGACCTTGTTGGGATTGGACGACGACGAGAAAACCGCGGCCACGAGATCGAGTGCGCCCGTCTTCAGTTCGTCCATCGACCCGGCCATCGAGCCGGTGTTGTCGAGCACGAGAGCGATTTCAACATCGCCAGATGCGCGCACGGCGGTGGACGACGCATTCAACTCTATTTCGTCGATACCGAGAGCCTTCGAGACCGTCGCCGGCATTAGTGCCGTCAGGTCGACGCGCATTCCATCGCTGGATGGCGTCAGTTTCACCTCGGTAATCGTCGCGCCGTTCAGCTTCTGGGCGTTGGCTCTGGCGAACGCCACGGCCGCATCACGCGCAGCACTTTCCGCATCGTCACCGGAGCCGCGCGCGGCGAGCACTGCTGCATCGGCTGCGAACTGCAACTGATATTTCACCGAAGCGCCGCGCGTGTAGTCGACGGCGAAACCGCCCATGAACAGCATCGGGACGATGAACAGCGCAAACAGGATGGCAACGCCGCCACTCTCGCCGCGCCAGAGCCGGACACAGCACCTGCCGATTGCCGTCGACGCCTTATAGACCCGGAGCCCGATCCGGGACTTGCTGCCGTGGTACATGCCAATGCCTCGATGATGAAAGCGCGAGGCAAAAGTTTAGTCACATGTCGCACTAATAAGCGGGAAACATATACACTCGCCGAAGATTGAATTTTTGCTCCGAAACGACACAAAAAACAAAAACGCACACGAATGACCCGGGCAAGTTATTTCAGTGCCCACGTCTTACTTCAGTGCCCACGTCTTACTTCAGTGCCCACGTCACCGTCACAACCACCTCGACCTGCTGCGACCCGCGCTCGATCGGTACGCTTTCTGCCAAAGCCGCACGGGCGAACCCGTGGTCTCGCGGAATCTGCGCCACACCGCCTTCGGAAATGGTCAGAACCTCGCCAACCTTGGCGCCTGCGGCTTCGGCATAGAGTTCGGCACGCTTGCGGGCGAGGTCCACGGCCTGCTTGCGCGCCGCATCGCGCAGGGCTGCCGGATCGGCGATGTCGAACGAGAGGCCGCCGATCTGGGTGGCGCCGAGTG
>JBKBNR010000041.1:0-8120 GCA_046295315.1 Hyphomicrobiaceae bacterium | reverse complement strand
ACCGAATAACCGTCGATGCGCGGTGCCCGACCTTCCGTGTTGTGGACATAGCGTGGCGAAACGGTGATCGACGACGTCTGCATGTCAGCGGGTGCAACGCCCGATTCCTTCAGGGCGTCGGTGAGCTTGCGAACGAGAGCGGTGTTGGCCGACAGCGCCTCGCGAGCTGAGACGGCCTCGGTGACGACACCCGACGAGATGCGGGCGATGTCGGGCACGGCGTTGACACTGCCCGTCGCCGAGACGGTGACCGAACGCTGCATGCGATCTCCTTCTGCTGCATTCGCCGCCGTCGCGGACGCGAGGCTCGCCATCAGCACCATGAGGCCGAGCGCCAAGCGGCCGTGACCGGAGCGCCTGCCGCTGAACTTTCTCATCACGTCGATATCTCCAATTCCGCGGGAGCTGGCGCTCCTCGCACGCCCCGTGCGACCGGTATCCCACGCGGAGCAAATTGAAAAAGCAAGTAGGTGAAACTTGGGCAGGTCGCGGACAACGCGGCATCGCCGACCTGCAAACGACCTGGCGACGGCTCGATGGGCCTCAGACCGGCGAGGTGGAGTGTTCGGCCTCCATAACGCCAACCGACACCAAAATGCGCTATGGCCGCGGAGTGCAAGTCTGCTATAGACCCCGCTTTACCGGGCCGGGCCCGTAGCTCAATGGTTAGAGCTGGCGGCTCATAACCGTCTGGTTGCAGGTTCGAATCCTGCCGGGCCCACCAAATACGAATCCGGCTCAATTCGGCTGGGACGTCGCGCCCCCCATTTTTTCACCCGTCAAGTCGAGTGCCGGAGCCTGATGCAAGCTGAGTCCCCAGATCGCGCAGCGCCGGTCCAGCGATGCGGGAAGGTTGCGGCGCGCGGCTGAGTTTGACGCGCCGCCAACGATCGCGGGCGCCCGCCGTCGTGCCTCGGTCGTTGCCTCGACGGGGGCTTCCATGGCCGTAGGCGTTCGGTCGTCGCCATCGGCCGGATATGTCCCCCGACGCCCGGCGAGAGGCCGCGAGTGGACTTTGCCCATCCACGCCAAGGCGAGCGCAACGGGTTCGACGGCATGTCCTTGGCTCACCCGCATCGCCGCAACGCATGGCCCGCCCACGGCCCCGCTGGCCATCGTCGCAAGCCTGGGCACAGACCGGCAGGTCGTCAACGTCGCATCGATCGCACGACCTCGTTCAGCGGGCGCTGCCGACGGGCATCGGTCGCTCACGACGACGGGGTGAAAACGGTCGGGGCATCGTCGACGATGCCGAAACGGGAATGCAAAACTCCAAGCTGCAACGGTGCTGGAGCAGCACGCCGCTGCCCCTGGGATGCGCCCTATGGGTGCGGCCGGGAACCGACGAACCTCAGTCGTAGCAATCGCTGCAACGGCGTGTGAGGTGAGGGCGCCTCGACTCGAGGCCGAACCGGTGGCGCTGGCGCGCCTTCGGCAGTTCGGGTCGGGATCTCAAGTGGTCGGCGTGACCTTCCACCCGTCTCTCCCCATGATGGGCCTTGCAGATCGTCCCGTCGCAGGGTTTCGATGGTCACGCGGCGGGAATTCCGGGGAACGGATCGCTGTCGGGTAGTCTCGGTGGCGCGATCGTCTCGGTGGCCGGGTGCCGTCGGTGGCCGGATCCTCCCGGTGGCCCGAGTGGGGGCGGGAATTACCCCCCGACCCGCTGGAGCGCGCGGCGTCGACTGCACGCCTGCAATGTCAAGGCAGGCTCGAAAAAGGCAAGCCCCACCGCAATGTCGGCGGCAGGGCATTGCTGTGTCCCCATCGACCGGCGCCGTACTTGGGGCCGCACGATCAGATCGCGAAATCCTCGAGTGATGCACCCTTCGCCAGTTTGGCGACGAGCCAGTTCGGCTTGCGGCCGCGCCCGGTCCACGTCTCGCTGCGATCGTCCGGATTGGCATACTTCGCGGCTTTGTTGACGGCGCCGCCGCGGGGCCTTCCGACGCGCGCAACCGGGTACAGTTCACCGATCGTGAAGCCCGAGCTTTCCAGCAATTCATCGATCTTTTGTTTGATCTCGGCCCGTGCGCGGGTCTTGGCCGCGGCCTTGGCTTTGGCCAGCTTCGCTTCGAGATCGTTGAGATCCTTGAGCGACATTTTGTCGACGTTGATGTTCGCCATTCGTGCTTTCCCCTTTGTCATCGCGGCAACGGCTCCATGCCTTTTCGGCAGACAGCGTGCCGGTCGACCAACAACTTGTATTTTGCCTATAGCATACGCCGAAGCCAGGTCGAATCGGAAACACGGTTGGCGCCAGTGAAATCCAATTATCGTGGATAACGCGCACCGATTTGCGCGGCGCAGCTGCGTTCACCGTGAGCCGAATACCTTGCGATTGGCTGTGTAATGCCGGATGATTGATAAATTGCAATTGTCCAGCCGCAGCGTGATGCCCCGCAGCCCCGAGGTGAAACGACGGCAGTTCCGGCTGTCTCCAATGCCCGCCGCGCTTTGTCATGCACCTCGATGTCCACAACGCGGCAAGCCTGCAACAGCTTTGTTACCAGACACCCGGCAAACTCTGCTTTCACCGGGAAATGGCGGAACGCAAAGCAATCCTCACAACTGCGACAACCCGCTCGCCGGCTTGCGACACAAAGGACAGCGCATCCGGCGATCCCAGCGATCGCCGACGCCAGCCATGAAACCTGTCGGCGCTCCGCGTGTTTGCCTTGTCACTGGCGATTGGCTAGTGTCCGCGCGTCAGACGCCGCAGCCACGATCAGGCAACCCTCACCGGCACGCCGGAGCGGCCCGTGGCGGATGACGGGCGGCACGCTCACGTCAGCGCCGCGCCTGAATGCGTTTCCTGAAGTCGAACGCCGCCGCGATGTCCGGACCACCGGCCAGCGCGGAGGGCAGAATCCGCCGAGCCGTGCCCTTCACCCCCTTGACATTCGAGCCCTAAAAGGGGCCCGAACGGAGCATCCGATGACACTCAAACTTCCCGACCTGCCGTATTCCTATGATGCGCTCTCGCCTTATATGTCGGCGGAAACGCTGCAATTCCATCACGACAAGCATCACCTCGCCTACGTCGACAACGGCAACAAGCTGATCGGCCCCGGCACGAAGTACGATGGACTTTCGATCGAAAAAATCTGCGTCGAAGCGTACAACGCCAAGGACATGCCGGTCGTCAACAACGTCGGCCAGCACTACAATCACAATCACTTCTGGCAGTGGATGAAGAAGGGCGGCGGCGGCAGGAAGCTGCCCGGCTCGGTTGAAAAGCTCGTTGCCGAATACGGCGACTTCGACAAGCTCCGCAACGACTTCATCGAAGCTGGAAAAGGCCAATTCGGGTCGGGATGGTGCTGGCTGGCCGTGAAAGACGGCCGCCTGGTGGTGATGAAGACGCCGAATGGCGAAAACCCGCTGATGCACGGCGCTTCACCCATTCTCGGTTGTGACGTCTGGGAGCACAGCTATTATATCGATTACCGCAACGCGCGACCGAAGTATCTCGAGGCGTGGTTCGACAATCTGATCAACTGGGAACATGTCGAGACGCTGGTGTCCGCAGCCCGCTGAACGCGGCGATGGACGGGGCGATTGGCGAACGCAGAAAAGGGGGCTCGAACGGCCCCCTTTTCTCGTCTCATCCAAAGCCGAGCAACCCGAGTTTCAAACCTTACAGACGTCGGAGGGACCGGCGAACTGATTCAACGGAATGCGCAGATACGCAATGCCATTGGCGTCCGCCTCGGGCAACCGGCCACCACGGATATTGACCTGCAGCGCCGCCAGCATCAGATGCGGCAACGGCAATTCCGCGTCGCGCGCATCGCGCAGTCGGATGAACTCGGCTTCCGTCGTGCCGCCGCGCAAATGGATGTTGGTTTCGCGCTGCGCTTTCACCGTGCTCTCCCACATCGGCTTGCGACCGCCACGACCATAGTCGTGGCCGACGAAGACGCGCGTGTCGTCCGGCAGCGCCATGATCCTCTGGATGCTGGCCCAGAGCTCGCGCGCGTTGCCGCCAGGAAAATCTGCGCGCGACGTACCGGAATCCGGCATCATCAACGTGTCGTGAACAAACGCCGCGTCACCGATGACATAACTGATCGACGCCATGGTGTGGCCCGGCGAGAACATCACGCGGGCGTCGAGATTGCCGATTTTGAAGGTGTCGCCGTCCTTGAAGAGATGATCCCACTGCTGGCCGTCGGTCGGGAAGCCGGCCGGCAGATTGTAGATCCGCTTCCACAGCTCCTGCACCTTCACCACGTACTCGCCGATCGCGGTCGGGGCGCCCAGTTTTTCCTTGAGATAGGGCGCCGCCGAGAAATGATCGGCATGCGGGTGCGTATCGAGAATGCGCACGACCTCGAGACCGGCCGACTTCACATATGCCAGAATGTCATCGGCATTCGACGTACAGGTGCGCGCGGCCTTCTCGTCGAAATCCCAAACCGGGTCGATGATGGCCGCCTTCCGCGTTTCCGGGCACGCGACGACATACTGAACCGATCCGGTCTTGGCGTCATAGAACGCCTGAACGTCGGGGCGGATGGTTTTGCTCATGCTTCTGCTCCTTTCGCAACGTGCATGCGGACCTGCGGCCCTGCATGCACTTGAATTCCGATGCATCGGATATGGTTTCAACCATCTGTGCGACAAGGCTACAGTGACGGGCGTCACGAAATGACGGCGTGAGAGGCCGGCGACTACAGCCGCCGGTAGAGCAGCCGCGCGCGAATGGTACCCGGCATGGCGCGGATCTCGGCGAGAATGTCGCGCGCGCCCGACAGCAGGTCGTCGCAATCGAGCACCACATAACCGATCTCGCCGTCGGTCTGATAGTATTGCGAGGCGATGTTGACCTGGTGCCTGGCGAACACCTCGTTCAAGCGCTGCAACTCACCCGGCGTGTTGCGCTGGACCTGGATGAAGCGCGTGCCGTGGGCGCGCGTCGGCAGTTGCACCTGCGGGAAGTTGACCGCGCCGATGGTCGAGCCGACGTCCGAATATTCGATGAGTTTCTTCGCCACTTCCGAGCCGATGCGCTCCTGCGCCTCCTCTGTGGAGCCGCCGACATGCGGCGTCAGAATGACGTTGTCGAGACCCTGCAGCGGCGATGTGAAACGATCCGCGTTCGATTTCGGCTCGACCGGAAAGACGTCGATCGCGGCACCCGCGAGGTGTCCATCGACAAGCGCTGCCGCAAGTGCGTCGATGTCGACGACGGTGCCGCGCGCGTTGTTGATGAGGTAGGCACCCTTCTTCATGGCGCGGATCTGCTTTTCGCCGATCATGCCGCGCGTTTCGGGCGTCTGGGGAACATGCAACGAGACCACGTCGGACTTGGCCAGAAGTTCCTCGAGCGACTCCGTCGGCGTGACGTTGCCGTGCTGTAGTTTGTCGGTCAGATCGTAGAAGATGACGCGCATGCCGATGGCTTCGGCGAGCACCGCGAGTTGGCTGCCGATATTGCCATAGCCGACGATGCCGAGCGTTTTGGCGCGCACCTCGCCGGCGCCCGCCGCCGTCTTCTGCCAAACGCCTTGATGTGCGGCCATCGACTTGGGGAAGGCGCGCCGGAAGAGCATGATGATTTCGGCGATGGTCAACTCGGCGACCGATCGCGTGTTGGAGAACGGGGCGTTGAATACCGGCAACCCCATGTCGCGCACGAACTCGAGCGCCACCTGATTGGTGCCGACGGAGAAGCAGCCGATGGCGATCAACGAGCGGTTGGCGTCCAACACCTCGGGCGTCAATTGCGAACGGGAACGGATGCCGACCATGCTGACGCCGTCGAGGGCTCTTCTCAACGCCGCGCCTTCGAGCGCCTTGGCGTGGTAATCGATGGTCGTGTAGCCGGCGCCGCGCAGCGTTTCGACCGCCGTCTCAGCGATGCCTTCCAGAAGCAGGATCTTGATCTTGTTCTTCGGGCGCGACAACGGCATTCCGGGGGTGGAGGGCATGCACGATCTCTTTTGCGAAGGGACCCAGAAACAGCGACGCCGGAGGCGTGGATCGCTCCGGCGACGTTGGACGTCCTGATGCAGCGCCGGGCGGGCCCGGTCAATCGACCATTGGCCTAATGCGGCATGTTCGACGCAGGCCCGCCGCCGATAGCGTCCCCGCGTGTGCGAGAGCGGCGGTCATCGCTCGCGCGCGATGCCGGCTCGATCCGTCCTTCACACCGCCGCGATGCGGCAGGCAAGAGCCTGCGGATTGTCGTCCGAACCGGCGGACCGTTCCGGGCGCATGCAGCGGGCACGGCGCCACGGCAGGCTCGGCCGTATCGCGCCACCGAAGCTGCTGATCGTCGACGAGCTTGGCTGTTTGCCGTTCCTTCGGGATGCGGCGCGCCACGTCTTCCAACTCGTGTCGCCCCACGTCGTCGGCTCGCGCTCGGGGCGTGAGACCGTTCATGGACGCAGGATCATCCGCAGCGTTTCCGGTGACGGCGCGACGCACTTGCGAAGACGATGACCACCGCCGTCGGCGAACCCGACTTCTCCGCCTGGCGGCGCCGGTTGAAGAGACGGTTGGCGTTGACGTCGTACCAGCGCGCCACCATCGACACCGACGCGGCCGGCGCCAACGGCGCCGCCACGGGAGCTCGCTACGACGCCTGCCGCCGATGCTCGTAGGCCCGCCTAGTGCCCGTCGTGCCTCTGATCCGCTTCGGCAAACCATCACCCCTCGCCCGCCGGCCTCGATGAAGGCGCATACTCGGTTGCCAACGCCAGCAGAGCGAGGCGGCCCTGACCGCAGACCGACGCGACATCAGTCGCCACAACGATCGACCGCCTTGCCGCTTCTCGCCGTCGCCGACATCCGCCCTCGGCTTCCCAGCCGAATGGAACAACGGCCCAATTTTCGGAGCTAGAGCCTCTTGCCACCGTAAAAGCAGATCGGATCGAGGGCTCGCACCGATCGCGCACTATCGAGGGGGCGCGCGGCTTCGAGGATCGCGACCTTGTTGTCGGTCGCTGTCATATCATCCCGGCCATGAGCCTGGCACGCGGCCATCGCTGCGGCGAGAACGACCGCCTCGGCGCCGTCGCGCGGCGGCGTGCCCGCAGGAGCACCGAACAGCGACGAGCCACGCTGAACGACAATAAGGTCGGCGGTTTCAGTGATGGCCGTGGCTCTGTGTCCATCGGCGTCGGTGCCAGCCGCGACCACGAGCACATTGGCGATGCGATGCATGGCCCCGTGCTCGGTCGATGTTGTCGGCGTGCGCTCGGACATTTGCGGCGCGCTCGGAGCGACGGAGGCCTCGCCTTTTTGTGATGCGGGCGGGAGAACGGCCTGCACGATGAACAAGCGATCGGGGAAGCGTTGCGCCGCCTGCCGCACGACCTCACGAACATCGGGATGCGCGATGGGCTGCGTTATCGCGACGACACGCGCTGGCGTACCCGCAACAAAGCCTATGGCGCGCGCCAGCATGCGCGCGTCGCCATCAGCGATCCGCACTGGCACGAGGCGGCCGCGGGCATATGCAGCCATCATCAGCGCGGCGTGGCTCGATGATGCGGCGCCAACACCATCAGGCGGTTCGGCGGGCGCGAAGGGATGGCGATCGTTGTCGATGAAATCCCAGCCGATGATCTCGCCTTCCCCATCGCGCGCCAGCCGTGTGGCGAGTGATGGCTCGCGATAGTCGACGCCGCCGCCGACGAGCGCCAACGCTGGCCCACCCGGATCCTGTCCTGGCGGCACGGGCGGGTTGGCCGGCGTTGCGGCCGAGGGCGAGGCCAACGCGAGTGCAAGCACGAGCGATGTCGCAAGTCGGGTGAAACTCATAAATCAGGTCCATCAGTACGAGTGCGATCTGTAGCGACGCATCGCGGCGCGGACACGATTCGGCGGCAGCGGATACATTGCGAACGCATCACGTCATGTATCATCGAGCGCCGCTCCTTCAGCGGTTGCGCGCCGGCCGGCGAGCGGGCCGACCCTCGCTTCGATGGCCGCCATGATCCCCGCTATATCGTCGAGCGAGAGCACCGGCACCGTCTCGCCCGCGACCTCGTGGTCTGCGGCGATGGCAAATACGAGCGGATCGTTAAACGCCAGCGACCGTTGCGTCGCGCTCGCCCGGCGGCGCACCTCGATCTTATAGATCGGTGCCGATTTGTAGCCCTCGACAA
>JBKBNR010000040.1:0-12866 GCA_046295315.1 Hyphomicrobiaceae bacterium | reverse complement strand
TCGCCGTCGCCGTCGCTGATCTTGTCGTTGCCAGAGCCGCCAAACAACTTGTAGTTACCCGCGCCGCCGAACAGGACGTCGTTGCCCGAGTTGCCTTCCAGCAGATCGTTGCCGTCGCCACCATCGAGTACGTCGTCACCCGAACCGCCGCGCAGTTCGTCATGGCCTTCGCCGCCGATCAGCGTATCGTTGCCCGAGTTGCCCCACAGCTTGTCGTTGCCGCTGCCGCCGTCGATGTGGTCGTTGCCCGACATGCCGAACAGGCGGTCATTGCCGTCGCCGCCCAGAATCACGTCGTCGTCGGTCGATTTCGAGACGCCGTTGGACGGACGTGCCAGCAGAGCGGCGTTCGTCACGCCGATGTCGACACGGAATACGGAGTCGTCGAAGTCCTTGTCGCCGCCGTTCCACAGATCCTCGAAGCCGATCTTGATCGACCCGCTCGCGACATCGACTTCTCCCGTGACGTGGACGAATTTGTCGGCGTTGAGACCGCCCGACGCACCCGTAATCGAGTGGAAGACGGACTTGCCGTACTGCGACGTGATGATCGTCTCGGTGCCCTTCGGCGAAACGTGCACGAGAAAGACCTCACCGCCGTTGTTGACGTTCCCGGGGCTGCCGTCCTTATTGACGAACTTGAACGAGCCGCCCGCGTCTGCCAGCAGCTTCGCCATGTTCTTCTGGGCGAAGCCGTTGGGCACGACGAAGAAGCCCAGGCGATCGCCCGCCTGCATGTCGAGCTTGACGGCGCTCTGTCCCGCGATGAGGTCTCCGCCGGAGCCCTTCAACGAGGCGTTCGCAAAGAGGATGTCGACACCCGTGATGGTGCCATCCTTGGCGATCTTATAGGCGCCGAGCGCGTTCTGGTAGCCAGCGGACTCGCCGAGGAACGTGACCTTCGCCGTCACGCTCTCGGTGATCACCAGCTTTTCCATATCGATCTTGCCGCCGCTGTTCGAGCCGCCGAAGATGGTATCGTCGCCGGCTTCACCCGAAAGCTTGTCGTCACCTCCGCCGCCGAAAATCATATCGTTCCCGGCGCCGCCCGTGATCGTATCCTTGCCGCTTTCCCCAAAGATCATATCGTCCTTGTCTGTTCCGACAATAGTGTCGGCTTTCGTCGTGCCCTTGAGTACGCTCATTTCATCCACTCGCTCTACCAGTGCCCACATCGCACCATGCGACAATCACCGCGCAGCCCCGGAAGGGTTCGCCAGGACAACACCCTAGCCGTACTTTCAAAAGTAAAAGTGCGTATGGCGACCAAAATTCAATTCGAATTCTCATCTAATTTTATGGACCTGGAAAAAATAGAGGCGAGTGGCTGAAAACCACCCGCCTCAGTCGTTGCGTCGCTCACGGGGAGCTCGGAGCCCGGGGCCTTTTTCTGCACCGGGAAACCTAAAAGTTACCAGGCGATGCCGTGGTAGGTCGGGTCATTCGGCAATTCGCGATAGAGACGCGCGAGATCGACGACGTGGATCCCCGGACGGCGCGCTGCAATCGCGTTGCGGAACTCGTCGGTGGCGTGACTGACGACAACGACGTCCGACTGCGCGACAAGGTCTTCCGCGGTGGCGACGCTCAGCGACTGAAGCGCATCCATAAGGCCGGCCTGACGCGGCACGGCATGACGAACGTAGTCGATCTGCCCCTGCAGCATGGGCCCGAATTCCAGGTTGCCGTCGTAGGCGCGGATCGTCGCCCCACCACTCAGCATCTCGGCCATGACATCGAGCGTAGGGCTCTCACGCAGGTCATCGGTGCCAGGCTTGAACGTGACACCCAGGAAGCCAACCCGCTTGTCGCGGAACGGCGCCAGCATTGCGACCGCCTCTGCGATGTGGCTGCGGTTCGAAGGCATGAGGCTGTTGACGAGCGGCAGGTCGACGCCCAGTTCCTCGGCCAGATGCGAAACCGCGCGCACTTCCTTCGGCAGGCAAGAGCCGCCAAACGCGAAACCGGGCTTCAGATAGTAGGGCGACAGGTTGAGCTTGGTGTCGCGAACGAAAATGTTCATGACGTCGTGACTGTCGATGCCGAGTGCCTTGCACAGACGGCCGATCTCGTTGCCGAAGGCGACTTTGGCGGCGTGCCAGACGTTATCCGCGTACTTGACCATCTCCGCGGCTTCGATCGACGTGAAGATCACATTCTTGTCGATCGTCGAATAGATGGAGCTGACTGTGAGCGAGGCGCGCGCGTCGGACGCACCGACGACCGTCTTCGGCGGTGCAAAGAAATCCGCGACCGCGACGCCCTCGCGCAGGAACTCGGGGTTGAAGCAGATGCCGAAGTCCTTACCGAGCGATTTGCCGGACGCCGTCTCGATCTCCTTGGTCACTACGTCCAGCGTCGTCCCCGGCGGCACCGAACAGCGCAGCACGACGACATGGTAGCCCGACTTCATTGCCAGCGCCTGGCCGATGCCGCGGCTCGCCTGACGGACGTAGGTGAGGTCGCAACTGCCGTCCGCTGCTGTCGGCGTCCCGACGGAAAGGAACGTGACGTCGGTGTCGAGCACGGCGGCGACGAGATTGGTTGTCGCGTCGATGAGACCGGCTGCTGCGCCCGAATCGAGCAACTCGGCCAGGCGGTCCTCCACGATCGGCGAACGGCCGGCGCGGATCGCCGACACCTTCTCGGACGAAACGTCGACCCCGATCATACGAAAGCCGAGTTCCGCGAGGCACGCCATCGACACTGCACCGACGTATCCGAGACCGACGACGCTGATCGACGGCTTTTCAGCGGCCGCATTCTTTGCGACGTGGCTCTGCTCGGCAACTCCCCCGACCGGAGCTTCCTTCACTGCATGAAATTCCATCTTCTCACGCTCCCAAGAACCGGACGTTCATGTCCGGTTGCGACACCCGGCGCGCCGATCGGTCTGGACTTCCGCGATCCCGCGGTGTCTCGACTCGTTGCCGGGCTCAACGCGAGCCCGGGCCATATCGGCGCGATGCAAGGGAGCCTCTCAGAAATGCATGGAAAGGCGCTGAAACCATTCGATAAAACTGTAGCAATCCGACTACTGGATAAGTGCGCGTACCATATCCATACTCGGGATAGTCAATAACCCGGTGTAAATCATCACAACCAGAAAAAGTGAGCCGAAAGAGAGGACGGTCAAATATGCGGCAACGGCGTCGCGGGCCATGGCCACCGCAGCGTTACCGCTGAAACCCTGCTTCTGATTGCCGCGGTTGGTCCATTTCTGCTTGGCCAGCCGCCACATCATATAGACTTTCACGGTCGCGTTCAGAATTTGGTTGGCATAAAGCGTCCAGACGAAATTGAGGTCGACCCGCCGCGCATACTGGAACAATACGAAGGAAAGAATAAACCGCGTTATCGCGACATAAACAATGTAACCCGTGAGAAACCCTAATCCCAGTTTCATGGACCCGGCGATCGCCAGCATGGGGCTGAACAGCATCGTCCACATGGCGAGCCGCTGATCGACGACACACCACCAGATGAAGAACGGCATGCGCCACGGTCCGAGCTGGATCGCGCGCTGACCGTTGCGCAGCATGTTGCCGGACCATCGGCGCAGGTTCTCCACCATGCGCGTGACGCCCGATCCTTCGACGACCTCGATCGTCGTACCGGACGCATCCGGCACGTAGGTCATCTTCACACCCAGCTTGAGCAGGCTGTACCAGGTGCTCTTGTCGTCACCTGAAAGAAACCGGAACGTGCCCCAGAGCCAATGATTGAGGAAGTCGGCTTCCTGCAACCGAATGAACTCCTCCGACACGATATGCGTCGCGCGGAACACCGAGAAGCGCCCGGTGAGCGTCAGCACCCGATCCGATACCGCGTGGCTCTGCATGGCCAGGCGGCGCTGCGCGAAACGCATGTTCAACCACGATTGCATCCACTGCGGTCCGCGCACCAGCACGTGTTCGTCGGTGGTCAGCGCGTGCAGTTCCGGATCGCGAGCGAACAGAGGGAAGCATTTGCGCACGGCGCCGGGATGCAGAACGAAATCGCCGTCCATGAAGATGACGATATCGTCGGGTCCGAGCCCGGCGCGCGACATCGCGCGCAGGATGAGCGCGATGGCGACGCGCTTGCCGGGCTGGTTCTGCCGGATGATACGCAGCGTGATGTCGCAATCGCCGCCGACGAGTTTCAGGTGCCGCGCGATCTTCTGCTCGTCGCTGGCTTCGCTCGATCCGAGCCAGATGGTCGCGGGAACTCCCGCCTCGCGCACTTCACGGACGATGGCACGGATGACGGCCTCGGAGATCTCGCGATGCTCGCGGAACGTCGTCATTTGAACGTGGATATGGCGCGGGCGCCAGCCGCAGTCCCAGATTTCGGCCGCCTCGTCGCGCATGCGCGGGTACTTGACGCGCGCGAAATAGATGGCGCGCATCCAGTGATTGAACCACCACGAATAGCGCCATACGCCAAGGATACCCATGACGTAGACGATTTCGCGGATGTCCGGGTCCCAGATGATGTTCGGCACGGTCTCGAGCGCGATGTAGCAACAGACCGCGAACAGGAACAATTTGCACTGGACGACGGGCGTCCACTTCTCGAAGAAGCTCAGGGGCTCGGAAGGGTCCTCGAGGCGATAAGGTTCGGACTGGCGCATGCCTCGGCCGGCCGCTCCCCTCTTCACAGCACAGCGCCGTTCTTGTCCCGGCTGGCCCCGATCAAGGGATTGACCGAGCGCTGTTCGAACAGCACGGTTGCCGGCAGACCGGAGCGGTAACGTTCGGCGTTGCGGAGGACGTGCGGCGACGTGAACTCCAGCACTACCCGCGCCGAGCGATCCTCGCTGCCGCGCCAGCGATAGCCGGGCAGGCGCACGCGGCTTTCTTCCTCGATGAAGCCGCTGGTGCGATCGATGCTCGCGATGCGCGCCGTGATCTTCTCGCCGAGCGCCGGAATGTAGACCTGCGCCACGTCTCCAAGTCCGACGCGCGACACCTCGTCCTGCTTCATGAACGCCAGGATGTGCCGCTTCTGACGCTGCTCGATGATCGCGACGACATCACCGCGCCGCACCGCCGCCGAATCGACCCGCGGCAGATCCAGCACAGTGCCCGTGAACGGCGCCTTCACCGCGCTGTGGGCGCGCATGTTCTGATTGGCGATGTGGCGCTGCTGCGCCAGCAGTATCTCGTTTTCGGCAAGCCGGATCTCGGCTTCGACATCACCTTGATCGCCGATGATGTCACGGCCGTTGTAATGCCGCTTGCCGAAGTTGGAGCCGGCGATTTCCGTCCGCGTTGCAAGCTCGATGCGCTTCGCGGCGAGCGCCTTCTCGGCGCGCACGGCCTCCTTCTCGGCATCCTCCACCCGCGCGTCGGTGGCGAACCCCTTGGCATGCAACTGAGTGAGGCGCTCGAACTGCCGCCGTGCGGCACGTGCCGCCGCTTCGCTGGCCTCGATTTCCAGCTTCAACTGTTTCATATCGCGCATTTCGAGCGAGGTCAGGCCTTCGAGCTTCTCCAACTCGCCGATATAACGCTGCTTGAGAAAGCCGAGACGCGCCTTGCGTTCCTTGATGGCGATGTCAGACAGCTCGATCTCGCGTTCGAGCTGATGATCGATGACTTCGAGCAGCACGTCACCCTGGCGGATCTGATCGCCGGGCTTCACGCCAGCCCAACGCACTTCGCCATCGGCATGCGCCTTCACCGATTCAATCGGCGCCGCGATGACGGCGCTCTGAACTTCGAGACGGTAGAAATTGGAGTACACCAGCAGGCCCGCATAGCTCAGCACCACCAGGCCGATGACCGCGTAGAGAGCCAACATGGCTGCCGTCTTGACCGGCATGCGCGCGATCGGCTTCGCCGTCACCGGCACCAGCTTGGAATCCGGCTGCAGGGATGCCGGGGTGACGGGCACGTCGATGCGCTGGATCGTATCCTCGACGTCGCTCATCGAGCCGCGCACCAGCTCTTCGAGGAAATGCGACATCAGCTCGCGCTCGCGCTCGCCGATCTCGGTGAACTGCACGGCGAACATGCCTTCGCCTGCATTGGTGCGCAACACGCGGCCGCTGGCGGCGAATTGGACGTCGAAGCCCTGGAACGGCAGCGTCAGCTTGAGCTCCAGCGTTTCGCCCGTGCGCGGCATCGGGCCGGGGAACTTCTCGACTTTCAGACCGCCGAGCGACCAGTCGGAAACGCGCACGGTATGCCCGCCCACTCCGACGAAGAGTGGGGCGGTGACCCGGTGATGCCGGCGCTGGTCCGGCCTCTCACGCTTGATCTTCACACCCATACGCCACCTCAACGGATCGGCGCGTCATGCCGCATCCGTCTTCTGACCAACCAACTACGCTTTTCACACGACAAGCTTAAAGAACGGTTTCGGCCGGCTATGACGATGCGTTCAGATAGAAAATTAAGTAACGGAAAAGTCTGAGTAAAAATTGGTCAATAGCTATTCAGCCGCGAACGACAGATGTTTTGTTCCACCGAACAACGAATAAATCCGCGGGATAAACGGCGCGGTGGCACCGATGTGCGGATGCTCGCGCCGTCACGGAGCCGGCTGCGCCCCGCGCAGGGAATCTGCACCGCGCCGGGAATGTGCCCGCCCACCTATCGATCTCATGTCGGCGCAAAAACCTTGCCGGGATTGAGAGTGCCCCGCGGATCGAGCGCCGACTTGATGGCGCGCATCACGGCCATGCCTTCCGCGCCGATCTCGCGTTCGAGATAGGCGAGCTTACCTTGCCCGATGCCGTGTTCGCCGGTGCAGGTGCCGTTCATGGCGATGGCCCGCTCGGCCAGCCGGTGAAGCAATTCGTGTAGGGCCGCCATCTCGCGCGGGTCGGTCTCGTCGATCACGGGCGTCGCATGGAAGTTGCCGTCACCGACGTGGCCGACGATCGGGCAGATCAGTCCCAACCGCGCGATGTCAGCCTCCGTCTCGGCAATACATTCGGCCAGCCGCGAAATCGGCACGCAGACGTCGGTCGCCAACGTCTTGCGGCCCGGCCACGCCGCCCGCGTCGCCCAATAGGCATCGTGCCGGGCTTTCCAGAGCCGCCGCCGGTCGTCCTCTCCCGTCGCCGCGTCGAAGCCGAGCGCGCCGTTGGCGAACGCGATGTCGCGGAATGCCGCCGACTGTTCGCCAACCCCCGCCGGGCTGCCGTGCATCTCGACGAACAGCGTCGGCGTCTCGGCGAGTGCGAGTTTCGAGTAGAGGTTGACGGCGCGGATCTGGAGGGGATCGAGCAATTCGATGCGCGCCAGACCGAGGCCGAGTTGTATCGCCGCGATGGTCGTGGCCGTGGCACCGTCGAGGGCGGCGAACGGAACCACCACCGCGGCGATGTGCTCGGGCACGCCGTAGAGGCGCAAGGTCAATTCGGTCATGATTCCGAGCGTGCCTTCCGACCCGACGAGCAGTCGCGTCAGGTCGTAGCCGGCGGCGGACTTTCGCGCCCGCCCGCCCGTGGTGACGATGCTGCCGTCGGCCATCACGGCTTTCACCGCGATCGTGTTGTCGCGCATCGTGCCATAACGCACGGCATTGGTGCCGGAGGCCCGTGTCGCCGCCATGCCGCCAAGGGTGGCGGTTTCCGCTCCGGGGTCTACCGGGAAGAATAGCCCCGTATCGCGCAGCTCCGTGTTGAGCTGTGCCCGTGTGACGCCGGCTTCGACCGTGCAATCGAGATCGGCGGTGTTGACCGCAACGATCCTTGTCATCCGCGACAGGTCGAGGGAGATACCGCCGAGCGGGGCGTTGACGTGTCCTTCCAGCGACGTCCCGCCACCGAACGCGATAATCGGCACGCCATGATCGGCGGCGATGCGGACGATCTCCACCACTTCGCCGGTCGTCGTGGCATAAACCACGGCGTCCGGCGGCTGGTTCGGCAGAAACGTCACCGAGTTGGCATGCTGCTCGCGGATCGCCGCGCCGGTCTCGACGCGCCCAGGCAGACGCTGTTGCAGTATTTCGACGACCTGTGCGACGGCAGACGTGTTTGGTTGCATCACCCTTCGATTTCCTGATGGTTCGCGATTGCGTGATCGCGCCTGACCCGTTGCATCGACATTCACTCAGCGCACGTTCATTCTAGGCTGGTTAAAGGTGATGGCCAGAGGCGTAAGGACTGGTGACACGCTCATCACACGCCGGACGCTTTTGACGGGCACACACCATGGTCGGTCATATCGGCCGCCCGCAAGACTGAACTCCACCAGGGGAGCATCTACCGTGCACTATCTCACACGATTTCTGGCCGTCGTGCTGGCGGCCCTTTGGATCGCCGGGCCAGCCGCGGCCCGCGGCCCGAACAAGGACTGGGTGCTGCTCGGTGAGCAGACCGGCGGGTTCCGGGTCGATCGCGACGTGTTCCGCGTCGGCGACGGCCGCGCCCGCATCTCGGAACTGCGCCTCCAGGCCGATCGTAACGACGTCCACCTGATGGCCGTCCGCCTCGTCTACCAGAACGGTTACGCCGAGGAATTTCGCGTCGATCGCCTGCTGCGTGACGGCGAGGAAGCCTATCCGATTGACCTGCGGGGCGAGCGCAGCTTCCTCAGCGAAATCGAACTGACCTACCGCGCCCGCCCGAGCTTCGACGGCCGCGCGATCGTCCGTGTCTGGGGCGAACTGGCGCCGCGCTTCCGCGATCGGCCGGTGTTCGGTGGCGGGCCGGACCGCGATCGGGGGTTCGACGTCATCGCTACCGAACGCCTCGGCCGCGACGACCGCCGCGTCCTCTTCGAGGTCGGCCGCCGCGAGGGCCGGTTCAGCGCCATTCGCTTCCGCGCCGAGGATGGCGCCGTGCGGCTGCGCGACGCGTTCATCGTGTTCGTCAACGGTGATCGCCAGCGCGTCGAGGTGGAGGACCGCATCGAGGCGGGCCAGCAGACCCGCGTCATCGACCTCGCAGGCTATGCCCGCGCCATTCGCACGGTCGAGGTCGAAGCCCGCGCAAGCCGCCGGGAAGGTGGCCGCGCCCGCCTGTCGCTGCTCGGCCGCGAAGACAGGAGCTGGCGGCCGCGCGACGACGATCGCTTCGCCGGCGGTGGCGGCGGCGGCCGCGATGACGATTGGCGCCGGTATGAGCGGCGGGACCGCTTCGACCGCGCTCGCGACGACCGCGCCGGCTGGTACGTCCTCGGCGAGCAGAAGACCGGAGCCTTCAAGCGCGACACCGACGTGTTCCGGGTCGGCCGCGATGCCGGCACCTTCCGCGCCGTGCGCGTCTACGTGGAGCGCGGCGACGTGGAGTTTTCTGGCCTTCTCATCACCTACGGAAATGGGTCGACCGAGGAAGTGGGTCTGCGCGGCACCATCCGCGAAGGACATTATTCCGAACCGATCGAACTTGCCGGCCGCGAGCGGTTCATCGAATCCATCACGATGCGCTACCGCGCCAGGCTGACGGGTGGTCTGACCGGACGCATCGTGCTGCAGGGCTTCAAGGCCGGACCGTATCGCGGCCGCTGACAGCTTCGATAGCTATCCAGAACGATGAAGGGCGCCTCGCAAGAGGCGCCCTTCCGCATTTCAGTCTCGCGCCTTTCGAACCGTACCGCTGCCCTGCGGAGCCGGGGTGGCGCGTCAGCCCTTCGAAGCGTCGCCGGCCGGAGCATCGTCGGCGGGAACCTCGGCGGCAGTCACTTCCGCGAGCAGGCGCTGCGCCTGACCGACCCAGTCGTCCTTCTCGATGCGCCCATCGAGCTTGAGAAAGTCGTCGACGTTCGCGATGTCGTCATCCGAGAGGTTGGCGACCTGCTCCAGCTTGATCAGGTTGATCTGCTTCAGGCGCGCGAACAGATCGGCATCGATGCCGGTGATGCGCGTCAAATCCTCCGCCTCGCCCTTCGGCTTCTTGAAGCCCTTCCAAGCTGCGTTGAGGCGGCGTGCGCGAGCATCCGTGCGCTCGACGATGCGGGCGGACTTACCGCGACGGCCACGCAGATAGTAGAGCTTGGCGCGACGGACGCGGCCGCGGCGAACGACCTCGATCGCCGAAATGAACGGCGAGTAGATCGGAAAAACACGCTCGACGCCTTCGCCATAGGAGATCTTGCGAACCGTGAAGTTCTCGTTGATGCCGGCACCGGAGCGCGCGATGCAAACGCCTTCGTAAGCTTGGTTGCGGGTGTTGTTGCCCTCGATCACCTTGACCATCACTTTAAGCGTATCGCCAGGACCGAACTCCGGCACGCCGCGCTTGGCAGTGATGGCCTTGATCTGCTCGGCTTCGAGCTGTTGAATGATGTTCATTCGTTGTTTCCTTGATGGCTCTTCAACGCAGAGGAGCCGTGGCGCTGCCTCGGCGGCTTGCGCCTGGAGGAGCACGGCTCGTGCCTGCCCTGAGCGGGCGTCCCAGTTGAGGTGGGATTTCGAATGGCGGTCTGATAGCGGAAACGGCGGCTGTTGTCGAGCGCCGGTCGAACGCGGCTGTCCGGGCCGCGAGCGGCGCGACGCAGCGCTCCAAGCGTAGCGGGCAAAAGTCAACTGTTCTATCGACTTGACAGAGTGTCGCAGGTTGTCCAATTTGCGCGCGACTCTAGTTGTGGGCCACGCTGGAGTAACAAAAAACTCAACGGTCCCGAGTCTGGGGAGACGAGCCGAGGGCGATGCGCCAGCATCGCCCTTGCGCTTTTTTGGAGCCGCTCACGCGGCGTTTTGGGCCGGCCGGCGGCGAGGGCGTGAACCGTGACGCGCGTCAACCAGGTGAAGCGATCGCTAGCGGGCGGCGGCACGGCGCTCAACGCCTGGTGCTCGATCGGCTCCAGCTACGTCGCGGAAGTTGTCGCCGCGCTCGGCTTCGATGCCGTCACCGTCGACCTGCAACACGGCGCCATCGACTACGCAACGGCCTTCACGATGCTGCAGGCCATCTCGACCACGACCGCGAGCCCGCTGGTCCGCGTGCCGTGGAACGATCCCGCGTTGTTGATGAAGCTGCTGGATGCCGGCGCTCAGGGCGTCATCTGCCCGATGATCAACACCGCCGAGGCAGCCCGTGCCTTCGTCGGTGCATGCCGGTATCCGCCGCTCGGCTTCCGCTCGTTCGGGCCGAATCGCGCCGTCCAGTACGCGGGCAAGGACTATTGGCGCACGGCGAATCGCGAAGTTCTTCTGCTGGCGATGATCGAAACCCGCTCGGGGGTCGAGAACGTCGATGCCATCCTGGCGACCGAAGGGCTCGATGGCGTCTATGTCGGGCCGGGCGATCTGTCACTCGCCTACGACGCCGAGCCGTCGATGATGCCGCAATCCCCCGAGTTGATCGACGCGCTGGCCCGTATTGTCGCCGCGACGAGGGCCGCAGGAAAAATTCCGGCAATTCATACCGACGGACCCGAGACAGCAAAGCACCGCTTCTCTGAAGGCTATCGGCTCTGCACCTTGCAGAGCGATGTCCGCCATATCGTCAACGGCGCGACGGCGGCCCTCGCCGCGGCCCGCAAGCCCGACGACTCATAGCGCATGATCCCCCGCCGACCGTGGCGCGAGGCGACGCTTCGGGAAAGATTCCCGCGCGGATCGATTGCGCGATAGACAATTCGCACGGAACACCGTCATAACGATGCGATCGATCGTGGTCGCGTTGCAGCCCGAGTTCCAGTCGCCCGCAACCCCTTGGTGATGCCATGCATGGCGAGAGTGGAGGACGTCTCGACCTCAACCTGCTGGCGATCTTCGACGCCATCATGACCGAAGGCAGCCTGACCAAGGCTGGCAAACGCCTCGGCATGACGCAGTCAGCGGTATCGCATGCCCTCGCGCGGCTCCGTGAGTCGACCGGCGGTGACGTGTTGTTCGAGCGCACGGGCCACGGCATGCGGCCGACGCCCGTGGCCATCGCGATGCACGAAAAGGTCCGCGATGCGCTGGATATGCTGCGCACTTCGGTACACCATCCGAATGGCGGCTTCTGCTCCGAAAGCGACGACCGGATGTTTCACCTCGATCTGCCGGTCGGCATCGACACGGTGATCGTGCCAGCGCTGATGCGCCGCGTCGGCGAGCAATCCCGGCTGAGGTTCCGCATCTCGGGTGGTCGCGCCGGTAACGTTATGTCGGAATTGCGCCTGGGCGAAAGCTGGCTGGCGCTCGATCATCAGTTGCCCGAAGCACATGGCTACCGCGCCGAACCGATCATCGATGATCCATTCGTGCTCATCACCCGCAGGGATCATCCGAGAGTGAGCGGGCCCGTCACGCTCGATTTGTTCCAGTCGCTCCCGCACGTGTCGCTGACCTGGACCACCGACCGCGGGCCGTCGCCGCTCACCGAACGCCGTAGCGCCCTCGGCATCGTCCGCTAGATCAGCTTTTCCGTGCCATGTTTCGCGACGATCCCGGCGATGGTCGAAGCCAGCGATCTGGTCGCCGCGATTCCGCTGCGGGTCGCGCGGGAATTCGCCCGCCGCCACGCCATCGACTTTCACGCCCTTCCCGACACCATACCGACCATGACGGTCTACATGGTCTGGCACGAGCGGTTCGACGCCGACGATGGCCACATGTGGCTGAGGCGGATGTTGCGTGAGATCTGCGAGAACCTGTAACTGTAGCCTCGGCAGGCTCCGGTTCCTGCCGTGCGACGAGTTACCGTCCAGGGGGTAGGCGTGACCGGCAAGCATCGCGAACTCGAGCCCGCGTCCGCCGCAGATCCCGATCCGGGCTTCTATTGGCGCCGTTCGCGACGGCTCGCACTCTCAGCGGTCGTGGCGTGGGTTATCGTTGCTTTGCTGCTGCCGATGGCATCGAAATACATGGAGGCGGTCGCGGTTCTCGGCATCCCGCTCGGCTACTACGCCGGCAGCATCGGCGGGCTGGTCGCTGTCGCGCTGCTGTTGCTGATCGTCGCCATTCGGCAACGCCGTATCGATGACACGTCGGTG
>JBKBNR010000039.1:0-12938 GCA_046295315.1 Hyphomicrobiaceae bacterium | reverse complement strand
GCGCACGCAGCTCAATCGGGTGGCCAGCCGCTCGCTCGAACGGCCGGCTTGGCCGGGCCTGTCGCTGCCGAAGGTCGAACTGCGCCTCGTACTGGCGGCGCTGTTCGGCATCGGCATCCTGCATATCCTCGCCACGCTGATGGCTCCGAACCTCGCCATCGCGACGGCATTCGATCGTCTGAAACCGCTCCTCGCGATCAACCGCATGGTGGTGATGCCCGAGATCGCGCCGGGCGCCCAGCCGCTGCCGTTTCTCAACCCGGCGCTGCGCTACGCCATGTGCCGTTTCGATACCTCGGTGAAGCCGATCGACGTACTCGCCAACTTCAACGACCGCGGCTCCAGCCTCAACATCTATTCGCCGCTCGGCGAAACGATCTACGCTTACGCGGCCTCGAGCGAGTTGCGCCGCCAGCGTGTGCGCCTCGTCGCTCCCGACGATCGCTTCATGGGCCTGACGCCGGAGGCCCGGGGGCAGGTCGCGACAGACATGCCGACGGCGACGCTGCCGATCCTCACCGGCATCGCGGTGATCGCGATACCCGATCGCGGCCTCGCTTACAGAAGCGAAACCGAACGTCTGCTGCAGAGTGCGCGCTGCACCCCGGCGCCCTGATCGCCGCGCTGAAATCCCCCGCGGCGCGCGCCACCCTGCCCCCCGCACGGCGGATCGCTGTCCGGCTCGGCACGCCGGGTCTGGCAATCCCGCGCGCCATGCGATATGTCTCCAAATACACAACCCTCCCGAACAAGAGGGCCGCTCAATCCGAGGCGGATCAACCGCGCCATGCACCACGACACAGCAAACGCCGCCCGCAAACAACTGGTCGACCCGTTCGGTCGCCACGTCACCTACCTGCGCGTCTCGGTCACCGACCGCTGCGATTTCCGTTGCGTGTACTGCATGGCCGAAAACATGACGTTCCTGCCGCGCCGCGACCTGCTGACACTCGAGGAACTCGACCGGCTCTGTTCCGCCTTCGTCGCCAAGGGCGTGCGCAAGTTGCGCATCACGGGCGGCGAACCGCTGGTCCGCAAGAACATCATTTGGCTGTTTCGCGCGCTCTCCCGTCATCTCGAAAGCGGCGAGCTCGACGAACTGACGTTGACCACCAACGGCAGCCAGTTGGCGAAGTACGCCGCCGATCTGAAGGCCGCGGGCGTCGAGCGCGTCAACGTGTCGATCGACACGCTGCGTGCGGATCGCTTCCGCGCCGTCACGCGCTGGGGCGAATTGAAACCGGTGCTCGAAGGGCTCGACGCCGCCGAGAGGGCAGGGCTCAAGCTCAAGATCAATGCCGTGGCGCTGAAGGACGTCAACGAGGATGAGATCGAGGATCTGCTCCGTTTTGCCCACGCACGCGGCGCCGATCTGACGCTCATCGAGACGATGCCGCTCGGCGACATCGACGGCGACCGCACGGATCAATATCTGCCGCTGTCGGTCGTGCGCGCGCGCCTGATGGACCGGTTCACGCTGCGCGACATCCCCTATCGCACGGGCGGCCCGGCGCGTTACGTCGAAGTCGCGGAAACCGGCGGGCGGCTCGGCTTCATCACCCCGCTGACGCACAACTTCTGCGAAAGCTGCAATCGCGTCCGCCTCACCTGCACGGGCACGCTCTACCTGTGCCTCGGCCAGGAGGACGCCGCCGATCTGAGGGTGCCGCTCCGCGCCAGCGCCGACGATCGCCTGCTGTCGAGCGCTATCGACGCGGCGATCCTACGCAAACCCAAAGGCCACGATTTCGTGATCGACCGTCGTGCGAGCAAGCCCGCCGTCGGCCGCCACATGAGCGTGACCGGCGGCTGATCGACGAGTTCCGGCAACCTGCCCCTGCTCAAGTCTTCGGCCGATACTGCCCCGTCGCCGGATCGAACACCAGCTTCCCGAGGTCGCGCGCGCCTTCCGAGCGCGCCATTTCCGCCTGCCGCTCCATTTCCGCTTCCGCGGCGCGGCGCGTCTCCTCCGCCATGCGCTCCAGCTGCCGATACGACCACCGCGCCGCAGCGTAGAGCCCGGCACCGGCCACGACCAGGAACAGAACCTGCGGCATCACCTCACCTCGCAGCTCACAAGCAGCCTACGGAACGCGCGGTGCACGCGGCCTACAAACCAAAACGTGCCCACATCGCCCGCGCTTCGACAGCCGACACCAGATCGTCGGCGAAAGCAAGGCCGTCGCCTTCCACGGCCGCCGCAGCGCCTGCCAAACCCGCCGACATGCCAGGAATACGACCGAGCCGGCTCAACAGACCGCCACCCGACAGCGGCACGGCCCGCAGTTCGACCTTGTCTCCGTAAACCTGACGCATCCGGCTCCTCAGGTCGCCGATACCGTCGATCAAGCCCAGATCGAGCGCCTTACGCGCCGACCAGAACGCACCGGAAAACAGCTCGCCATCGGCGCCCTTGAGCTTGCCCGCGCGGCGATCCTTGACGACGCCGATAAAGGCATCGTGGATGTCGCGCTGGATATCCTTCAACAGCGCCACGTCGGCGGGGTCTTCGGGCTGGAACGGGTCGAGCGCCCCCTTCATCTCGCCGCTGGTGTACACGCGCCGCTCGATGTCGAAGCGGCGGATGGCCTTATCGAGTCCGAAACTGGCCGAAATGACGCCGATCGAGCCGATGATCGAGGACGCATCGGCGTAAATCTCGTCGCCCGCCACCGCGAGGTAGTAACCGCCGGACGCCGCCACATCCTCGCAGAACACGTGGACTTTCTTGTTTTTCTCCTTCGCCATCTGGCGGATGCGCTGAAAAATAAGACTCGATTGCACCGGCGATCCGCCGGGCGAATTGATCACCACCGCGACGCCCGGAACCTTCGACATCTGGAACGCTTTGGCGATACCGGCCGCGGCTGTCGCCATCGAAACGCCCGGCCGCAGCGGCGTCGCCATGCCGATCGGACCGCTGAGGCGAAGGACCGGCACGACCGGCCCGCGTTTGAACGGCCACATGGACGAAGCTCCTGACGTGAACGGAAAAAGCGCCACAACCGGTTGTAGCCTCGTTCCTGTTAGGTCGGCCGCTGGCCCGACGTCAACCTCGCTCAGCCTCGGCGGCGCCGATTGGCGCGCGGCGGCCAATCCAACGCCGCGCCATGCCGGAGAATTGCCTCGGCGGCGGGCGTGAACGCGCCGCTCGTATCGTGGACCACGAAACCGGCCAGCAGACGCAACGGCGCGCGGCTGCCCTTGGTTCCCCGGACGATGATCCGCCCCGCCGGCTCACCGGCCCGCGCGTGAACCGGCATGACGTCCATTTCCCCGAACCGGCTGGCGACAGCGTCCAGCACCTGTGGCAGCGCCGACGCCATATGGATCATCACAATGGACCCACCGGCCCGGCAGACCCGTGCCAACACCCGCGCCCACTGATCCAGGTCACGGCCGGGCATGGCATGGGCAGCGGCCTTTATCCCATCGTTCGAGGCCGTGCCGCGCGTCTCGTCGTGATAGGGTGGATTGGCCAGAACGACGTCGAATGTTTCGGGCCCGAGACCCATTTCGGTCAATGCCGCCGCAGATGCCAGGAGATCCGATTCGACCGCCCTCACCCGCGCCGCCAGCCCGTTGCGGTCGATGTTGCGTGCGGCCAGCGCTGCCAGCATCGGATTGCGCTCGACGAGAACGGCCTGAACATCCGGCAGCCGCCGGGCGACGCACAGTCCGACCGTTCCGATTCCGGCCCCGGCATCGAGGACGCGCGCGCCGCCCGGCAACCCGCGACCCGGTGCGGCCGCGGCAAGCAAAACAGCATCCAGTCCCGCGCGATAGCCTCGCTCGGGTTGCAGCAACAGCAGTCGGTCATCCAGAAATGCGTCCTCGCTCAGCGCCATTCCGGCCAAGGCTTTTGCCGGAGAGCTCGCCGCCTGCCCGTCCGCGCCCTGCAGGTCCGCAGCGTCGCTGTTCATCGCACCGGCCCCCAGGTCAGGCGACGGGCGGCACTTCGCCACCGTCGATGTCGGCCACCAGCCCGCGCGCCGCGGCAAAGTCAGCGTCACTGACCAGTACGCGGCGCGGCAATACGCCTATGGAGCCCTCCAGAACACTCATGTTCTGGTCCGCGACGACCGCGGCGATGCCCGCATCGCGCAGAACCGCCTCGACGAAAGATATCAAGACGGGATCGTTTGTTCGGATGACCTCTCTCAACTGACGGCCTCCAGAGCTCAAGTTTCATGATGCGTTCGCCGCAGCTTGTCACTAAGGTGCCCGAAAAATGGCTGAACCAGCCACGGCCGACGATCTTTCTCAACCAGCAGGGGAAGCGCCTTTGGGAGTTGTAGTCCCGCTCGAAGATGCCCGCGATCCGCTCCACAGCCTCGAGCCGCTCTTGGCGCTCGTCGCGGAGGATATGGGTGGCATCAACCGCATCATTCTCGACAAAGCCATCTCGGATGTCGATCTCATACCGCAACTCGCGCATCATTTGATCGATTCCGGCGGCAAGCGGCTGCGCCCGATGCTCACCATCGCGGCCGCTAAAATGATTGGCTATGCCGGCACGCACCATGTCCGCGTCGCCGCCGCCGTCGAGTTCATGCACACCGCGACCCTGCTGCACGACGACGTTGTCGATGAAAGCAACACGCGCCGGGGCAAACGCGCCGCGCGCATGATCTGGGGCAACCAGGCGAGCGTGCTGGTCGGCGATTTCCTGTTGGGCCAAGCCTTCCGAATGCTCGTCGACGTCGGATCGCTCCCTGTACTGCGCATCCTGTCGAACGCCGCTGCCGTCATCGCCGAAGGTGAAGTCATGCAGCTGGCCGCCGCCAAGAACACCGCCACCACGGAAGACGCCTATCTCGCCATCATCGACGCGAAGACCGCGGCCCTATTCTCCGGCGCCGCGGAATCCGGCGCGGCGATCGCCAACCGCCCGGCGCAGGAACTGGAAGCCCTGCGCTCTTACGGCAAGAACCTCGGCATCTCGTTCCAGTTGATCGACGACGCGCTCGACTACTCGGGAGACGCCGCCCGGCTCGGCAAGTCCATCGGCGACGATTTCCGCGAAGGCAAGGTGACGCTGCCGGTCATTCTCTCCTACCGGCGCGGCAGCGACCAAGAGCGGGCATTCTGGAACCGCACCATCGCCGCTGGTGAAATCAATGACGGCGATCTCGAAACGGCGATCGGCCTCATGAAAAAGCACAAGGCCATCGAGACCACGCTCGAACGCGCCCGAACCTACGGCGCGATCGCCCGCGATGCGCTCGGCGTTTTCCCGCCGAGCCCGGAGCGGGATGCCATGCGCGAGGTCATCACCTTCTGCGTCAACCGCACGCACTGATCTCTTGCTGACACGACTGGGGAGCCCCGTCGTCCAACACCGCGCAGGGCGTGCCGAAACGACGGCGCACCCGCGCCGGGCCGCAGTCGCGGCCTGAGCGGCTGCCCCGCTCGTTCGCGGGCGGACACGGCTCGCGCGCCCGCCACGCGGGCTATGTCCCGCCCCGATCGTCGCGCGGGCGCGCGCAGCCTCGCACGGCGTGAACCGGTAGCAGCAGCAAAAGCGTAAGACCGATTGGTGGTGGACGACAAACCACCACACCATTTCGCTATTGCGAGATGAGGCCGTTGCTGGAACATTCGCGGCGTTCAAAAAAGTCGGCGGACAGCATATCCGGCAGACTGCAGAACGCGCGAAAGGATCCCAACGACATGGCTTCGACCGACGAGACGCTTCCCCCCCGCGAGGCCATGGAATTCGATGTCGTCATCGTTGGCGCCGGACCGGCCGGCCTTGCCGCCGCCATCCGCATCAAGCAGCGCGCCGCCGAGCGCGGCGAAGATATCAGCGTCGTCGTCGTCGAGAAGGGTTCCGAGGTCGGCGCGCACATCCTCTCCGGCGCCGTCATCGACCCCATCGGCCTCGACCGCCTGCTCCCCGATTGGAAGGCGATGGGCGCGCCGGTCGAGACGCCGGTCACTACAGATCGCTTCTACTATCTCGGGCCCGCGGGCGAGGTGCGCCTGCCAAACTTCATCATGCCGCCGCTGATGAACAATCACGGCAACTACATCGTCAGCCTCGGCGCACTCTGCCAATGGCTCGGCGAACAGGCGACCGGACTCGGCGTCGAGATCTATCCAGGCTTCGCCGCGGCCGAACTCCTGCACGACCGTGAAAAGGGCGGTGCCGTCGTCGGTATCGCGACCGGCGACATGGGTGTCACGCGTGCGGGCGAGCCGGGGCCCAGCTTCACGCGCGGCATGGAGCTGCGCGGCAAGTATACGTTCCTCGCCGAGGGCGCGCGCGGCTCGCTGACCAAGCAACTCATCAGCCGCGAAAAGCTCAGCGACGGGCGCATCCAGAAGTACGGCATCGGCCTCAAGGAACTTTGGGAGGTGCCCGCCGAGAAGCACCAGCCCGGCCTCGTCCAGCACACCTTCGGCTGGCCGCTCGACAACAGAACCGGCGGCGGCTCGTTCCTCTATCACTACGGCCGGAACCTCGTTTCCGTAGGCTTCGTCGTCCACCTCAACTATGAAAACCCGTATCTGTCGCCTTACGAGGAGTTCCAGCGCTTCAAGACGCACCCGATGATCGCACCTATGCTCGAAGGGGGAAAGCGCATCTCCTACGGTGCCCGCGCGCTCACCGAAGGTGGCTGGCAGTCGATCCCCGATCTGGTCGTCCCGGGCGCGGCACTGCTCGGGTGCGGCGCCGGCTTCATGAACGTGCCGCGCATCAAGGGCAGCCACAATGCCATCCTCTCCGGCATTGCCGCTGCCGACGCGGTGGTCGATGCACTCGGCAAGGGCCGTGCCCACGACAAGCTCGACGCCTACGAGGCCGAGGTCCGCTCCGGCGACATCGCGCGCGACTTGAAGCGCGTGCGTAACGCCAAGCCGCTGTGGTCGAAGTTCGGCACGTTCGCTGGCATCACACTCGGCGGCGCCGACATGTGGATGAACACGCTGATCCCCGGTATCGGCCTCGGATACACGCTCCAGCATGGCAAGACCGATGCGCAGGCGACGGGCAAGGCATCGAAGTTCAAGCCGATCGCCTATCCGAAGCCCGATGGCAAGCTCACCTTCGACCGGCTGACCAACGTCGCCTTCTCCGGCACCAACCACGAGGAGGACCAGCCGGTCCACCTGAAGCTGAAAGACCCGCGCGTGCCGGTGATGGTCAACCTGCCGGAATATGCCGAGCCGGCCCAGCGCTATTGTCCCGCGGGCGTCTATGAAATCGTCGCAGGTGCCGACGGCACGCCGCGCTTCCAGATCAACGCGCAAAACTGCGTGCACTGCAAAACCTGCGACATCAAGGACCCGAGCCAGAACATCACCTGGGTTTGCCCCCAAGGCGGCGAGGCGCCCAACTACGCCGGGATGTGAGTGCCCGCCCCGCTGCGGTGCGCACTGTCGCACCGAGCCGCCAATGAAAGAGCGGGCGGCGAGGCGCCCAACGACGCCGGGATGTGAGCCCACGTCGGTGCCGTGGCTTGGCCAACTGTTCATCCATCGTGCGATTTCAAGCGTTTACCTGTCGGCGTTGACGTGCGCGAATCGCCGTCGCGCCGCCCAACTTTTCTTGGTACGCTTGCCCGACGAAGGAATCAGATCGGCGCCGGCGTTTCAGCACCGAGCGTCGCACGGAGAGGTCCACCACATGAGCCTGAGCGCCGAGCTCAAAACGGTCCGAAGCTGCAAGCGGCTGGTGGCGTCACTGGCGGCGTGTCTGGCGATTTCGGTTGGCGGACTTGCGGCGATGTCACCCGCTTCGGCACGCGGCATCGAGGCAAGTGAGGAACGGGTCGAAACCCGCTCGCTGATCGGCTCGTATCTCGCCGGGCGTTTTGCCAAATCGCAGAACGACATCACCGATGCCGCGCGCTTCTACGGCAGCGCCCTCGCCTACGACGCCAAGAACGAGGTCTTGCTCGAGCAGGCGTTCGTCATGGAGGCGTCGGCCGGCAACTGGGATCGCGTCACCGACCTCGCCGATCAGTTGGTCACCCACCAGCCGCAGAACCGGCTCGCCCGCCTGTTCCTCGGGCTTTCCGCATTCAAAGGCGGCCAGTATGCGAAGGCCGACGCGCAGTTCATCGCCGGCGGCACGGGGCCGATCGGCGAACTGACGACGTCGCTGATGCGGGCCTGGGTGAAGCGCGCCGAGAACCAAACCGACGAAGCGCTGCAACTGCTCGAAGCCCCCCGGCAGGCCGAGTGGGCGCAGTTCTATCTGCGATATCATCGGGCGCTGATTGCCGACAGCGCGCGGCGACCTGCCGACGCCAAGGCCTCCTACGCGCGGGTGCTGAAGCAGGACAGCCGCACGCTTCGCACCACACTCGCCTACGCTCGCCACGCCGTTCACTGGGGCGATGACAAGCTGGCCAAGAGCATCCTGCGCGAATACATGCGCAAATCGACCGGCGCGCCGCATCCTCTCGCCAAGGACCTGCTGGCCGAAATCGAGGCGGGTAAGCCCGTCGGACTCATCTTGTCGCGTCCCATCGACGGCATGGCCGAGGTTCTCTACGGGCTCGGCGAGGCGCTGACCACGGAAGGCGGCGTCAGCATCGGCATCATCTATCTGCAGCTCGCGCTGTTCCTCGAACCGGATCAGCCGCTGGCGCTCGCCGCACTGGCCCACGCCTACGAGACCATGCGCGATTTCGAGTCCGCGCTCGCCACATACAAGCGCATTCCGGCCGGCTCGCCGTTGCAGAACGCCATCGACATCCGCAAGGCTTTCAACCTCAATTCGCTCGACAAGGTCGACGAGGCGAAAGCCAAGCTCGAAACCGTCGCGGCGCGCACGCCGGGCGACTTGGCCCCGCTCGACGCCCTGGGCAACATTCTGCGCGCCCGCAAGCGGTACGACGAGGCGATCGTGTTCTACTCCCGGGCCATCGATCTCATCGAGAAGCCGGAGCGCCAGCACTGGAGCTACTTCTACTCGCGCGGCACCTGCTACGAGCGCACCAAGCAGTGGCCGAAGGCCGAAGCCGATTTGAAGAGGGCACTGGCGCTGTCACCGGATCAGCCACTGGTTCTCAACTACCTCGGATATTCGTGGATCGACCAGGGCAAGAACCTCAAGCAGGGTCTCGAGCTGATCGAGAAGGCCGTGGCCTTGAAACCGGACGACGGCTACATCGTCGACAGCCTCGGCTGGGCGCATTACCGCCTCGGCCGCTACGCGGAAGCGGTGCGCCATCTCGAACGGGCGGTGGAACTGCGCCCCGACGATCCCGTCCTGAACGATCACCTCGGCGACGCACTGTGGCGCGTCGGCCGGCAGCGTGAAGCCCGTTTCCAGTGGGAACAGGCGCTGTCCCTCGGGCCGGAGGCAGAGGAGATCGAAAAGATCAAGGGCAAGCTGGCGAACGGACTGCCATCCGTCACCGACGCGCGAAACAACCGCAAGACGCGCGCCGCATCCCGCGAGGTCAAGCGTATTCGCCGCGTCGACAGCACCACCAGTTCAGACACCGTCCGCTGACATCCCGTCTCAACCCGGGTTCCCCAGCTTTTGCCGCCATGCCTGCCGATCAGAACCACCCTCGCGTGCTGACCGAGACCGCGCGGGCCAAAATCAATCTGACGCTGCGCATCGAGGGCCGCCGCCGCGACGGCTACCACGAGCTTTCGAGCCTCGTCGTCTTTGCATCGTCGGCCGCCGACCGGCTGACGCTCGAACCCGCCGCACCTACGGGGATCACGGTCACGGGACCGTTCGCTGGCGCGATCAGCGGCGACAACCTCTTGCAGCGCGTCCTCGACATTGCCGCGCCGTGTCTCGAAGGGCTGCCGCCAGGGCACGTCACGCTTGAAAAACACCTCCCCGTCGCCGCTGGTGTCGGCGGTGGGTCGGCCGACGCAGCGGCCCTGCTGCGCGCGCTCCGCCGCGCCTTCCCGGCACAAACCGCAAACACCGACTGGCACGCATCCGCGCTCGCGCTCGGCGCCGACGTGCCGGTCTGCCTCGTCAGCCGCAGCGTCTGGATGACGGGTATCGGCGATGCCGTGCACCCTCTCGACGGGTTGGCGCCATTGCCTATGGTGTTGGTCAATCCGCGCGTACCGGTCCCGGCCGATAAAACCGCTCAGGTGTTCCGAGCCCTCGGTGCCGCGCCACTCCCTCGCCCGTGGACAACGCCACTTCCCCCGTGCCTCCCGACGGGGACCCGCGCGCTCTGCGCGTGGCTTTGCGGCCATCCCAACGACCTCACCACTGCCGCAAGCCGTGTCATGCCGGTCATCACCGACGTGCTGGCAGCGATAACGGAGACAGACGGTTGCTTGCTGTCGCGCTTGTCGGGCGCCGGCCCGACATCGTTCGGTATCTATGAAAGTTGGGCGGCAGCGCAAGCCGCCGCGGCCGACCTGAGGCGCCAGCACGCCGGATGGTGGGTGCACGCCGATGCGAGCGCCAGCGAGTCGGGCTGAGTGCAGCGCGCCATCGAGAGCCGATCAGCGCCGCACGCGCCGCCGGGGAAGTCCGTCCGCGGGCTCTCCCGTCTCGGTCCCCGTCGCGCCCGACCCCTTCGCGGTTCTGGCCGCGGCCCCGATTGGTTGGCGGCATTCCGTCAGCCAGATGTCGAACACCGGATGCTCGATGGCGTTGAGGCCGGGACTTTCGGCAAACATCCAGCCCGTGAATATGCGATGGCGCGCCCCTTCGAGCTCGACCTCATCGACCTCGACGAACGTCGTTGTCTTCGGCTGCTCCGTCGGCGGGCGGGCATTGCAGACGCGCGGCGTCAGGCGCAGCGAGCCGAACTCGACGGTTTGGTTCAGCGGAACCTCGAGCTTCGAGATACGCGCCGTCACTTTGTCGAGCGCCGCGAACACGGCAACCTCGTTCTGAATGACCTCAGCCGCAGCGTGACCGTGCGACACCGCGACAAGTGCCGCGGCGAGTAGACCGGTCACAACGCGGCCGCCGGCCCGAACGCCGCTCTGCCGCGATGGCGGCCGCGCGGCGCAGGTCTGGTCCATCATAGGTCTGCAGGTCATCGGCCGATGCCGTCTCCGCTCACCATGCTCCGCGGCGATGTTCCGGGACCGACTCGGCCCCCCGCGCCCTCGACTGTACCGACAACTGTGGGAGGTTGGCCAGCAACGGTGGCACGACGATGTCGGCGAGGGCGCGCCGCCCCGGCTCACTCGGGCCGCCAGGCGGTGTAGTCGCCGGTCGCCTTGGGCCGCTTCGCCGCCGTCAGGATCGAACCCGCGGGGCGATAGGCATCCGCCGTACCGGTCATGTTGGGTTGGTGCGCTTTCTGCCATGGCCGCGGCTCGTAGGTTTCGGCGTTGGGCGGGGCGTCGACCGTGTAATGCAGCCAGCCGTGCCAGTCGGCCGAAACCTTGGAGGCATCGGCGATGTCCTTATAGGTCACGAAGCGGCGCGGCCGGCCGAGCGGCCCGACGCCCTTGCGCTGCTCGTAGTAGCGGTTGCCGAGGGCGTCTTCTCCGACGAGGCGCATCGAAGCCCAGATCGTCGTCCGGGTGCCCCAGGTATTGCCGCTCCACCAACTGAAGATTTCTCTGAGAAGTCCCATCGGCGGCAGTCTCCCTGACGTTCGGCGTAGGCGAAGCTGCCCCTGGATTAGCGGCGTCGGTCCTGCCTGTCCAGATCGCCCATGGCGCGATGGCGGCAGGTGCCGACCCTCGCCGCTAGGACGACGCAAAAAAACGCCCAGCGCCGCTGCTGGGGGAGAGGCTTTCGCGCCACAGAAGGCCGCTTCGGAATCGGTCTAGTCTCAGCCCTGTTCGGCAGTGTGGCGCGCCGCACCCTGAGTTTCCACAGGCGGGCTCGGCCATTGAACTGCGTCCAAGCCTGCAAATCCGGGCCGATACCCGCCAACTCTCCACAAGTTGCCAACACCACTAGATATGGTGTCGGCTTTCATCCGCAACACACAAGGGGTAGTGACGAGCTGGTCGAATCGTCCTAGCTTCCAGACATGCCGGGGCGAACATGCCCACCTCGAGTGGGACGAACCGGCCACTGTTTCGCGTCTCCCATTCCAAACCCGTCAGTATCTTGCGTGCGGTCTCCGTAAGGGTGGCCTCGCTTTCGGTTGTGCGCGCAAACCTGCAACGGCTCGCCCCGCAGGAGTCGCAACCGAGGCACGTTCGCATCTGATTGCGTTGGGAAAACTCTAAGTTTTCGCGTCGTGCCGTCACGGAGCCGCGCCAGCGGCTTCCGGGAACGAGCTTTCGTGTGCTCGCGTCGTGTCTGGTTCTGTTCCGAGTCCGCCTTGAGACCACTGCCCCGCGCCACCGATGGCCGCCGGGGATCGCAGATAACAGACGCACAGTCGGGGGATGACATGAAGATCACGCGGCGCTTCACCGAGGCCGGAAAATCGCCTTACGAGACAATCGCGTTCCGCCGCGCGACGAGCGAGATCAAGAACCCCGACGGCTCGGTGGTGTTCCGCCTCGAGGGTTTCGAAGTCCCGGAGCATTGGAGCCAGGTCGCCGCTGACATTCTGGCGCAGAAATATTTCCGCAAGGCGGGCGTCGCCCGCGCGCTGAAGCGCGTCGAGGAGCACGCTGTGCCGTCGTGGCTGTGGCGATCCGTTCCTGACACGCGCGCCCTCGCCGGTCTTGCCGAGAACGAGCGCTTCATCGGCGAGACGGACGCCCGCCAGGTGTTCGACCGGCTCGCCGGTACGTGGACGTACTGGGGCTGGAAGGGCGGCTACTTCACAAGCGAGGACGACGCCCGCGCCTTCTTCGACGAGCACCGCTACATGCTGGCCAATCAGATGGCGGCGCCCAACTCGCCGCAGTGGTTCAACACGGGCCTGCACTGGGCCTATGGCATCGACGGTCCCGGCCAGGGCCATTTCTACGTCGATCACAAGACGGGAGAGTTGACGCTCTCGACCTCGGCCTACGAGCATCCCCAGCCGCACGCCTGCTTCATCCAGTCGGTCAATGACGATCTCGTCAAC
>JBKBNR010000038.1:0-12961 GCA_046295315.1 Hyphomicrobiaceae bacterium | reverse complement strand
TGCGCGCGGCTGGCGCCGACATCATCCTCGGCAACACCTATCACCTGATGCTGCGGCCGGGCGCGGAACGCATCCACAAACTCGGCGGACTGCACGGCTTCATGCGCTGGAGCGGACCGATCCTCACCGACAGCGGCGGTTTCCAGGTCATGAGCCTGTCGAAAATCCGCAAGATCGACGAGGACGGCGCGCGCTTCCAATCGCACATCGACGGGTCGAAGCATCTGCTGTCACCGGAGCGTTCGATCGAGATCCAATGCCTGATCGGCGCCGACATCCAGATGCAGATGGACGAGTGCATCCAACTGCCCGCCGAGCGCCGCGAGGTCGAGCGCGCCATGCAGTTGTCGCTTCGCTGGGCCGAGCGTTCCAAGCGCGCCTTCGAGGCGCAACGGGAGAAGGGGCTCGCCCGCGACGGCCAGGCGCTGTTCGCCATCGTGCAGGGCGGTATCGACCCGGAGTTGCGGCGGCAGTCGGCCGAGGCGCTCGTCGCGATGGACTTTCCCGGATACGCGGTCGGCGGCCTCGCGGTCGGCGAAGGCCAGCCTGCGATGCTGGCGACGCTGGAAGCCACACTGCCCTTCCTGCCACCGGACAGACCGCGCTATCTGATGGTGGTCGGGACGCCCGAAGACCTTATTGAGAGCGTCAGGAGGGGTATCGACATGTTCGATTGCGTCATGCCGACCCGCAATGGCCGCCACGGCCTCGCCTTCACCTGGAACGGCCGGGTCAACATCCGCAATGCGCGCCACGCCGAGGACCTCTCGCCGCTCGACGAGGACAGCGATTGCCCGGCGGCGCGGGATTATTCGCGCGCCTATCTGCACCATCTGATCCGCTCGAACGAATTGCTCGGTTCGATGTTGCTGTCGTGGGCGAACACCGCGTTCTATCAGCAGTTGATGGCCGCGATGCGCACCGCGATTGCCGAGCAGCGGTTCGAGAGGTGGGCAGACGAAGCGCTCGAACGCATCTCGCGCCGGACCTGATCCCTACTCCTCAGGCAACGAAAAAGGCCCGCGCGAGGCGGGCCTTGCGTCATGCGCATGCCAGCAAAGCAAAAGGGCCGCCTCTCGGCGGCCCTTCGACTGTGCCTTCATCAGGCGGCTTCTACACTCAAGGCCGGCGAATTCTTATCCTCCGTCCGGTCTGCGTCCGACTTCAGCGCGATGCCGATGTAGCGAACTCGTCCTGCGATCTTGGCCTTCTGAACACCAAGTTCACCAAACTCCCTGCCGAACGTCGGCAGTGCCAAAGGCTCCTTGCTCTGCTGTTCACACCAAGCGCAGTAATCCTCGTAAAGCGCCGTTGCCGTCAGACTCGAACCATCCTGAGTGCCGATCCTTTCCTTGTAGAAGCGCTCCACGTCGTTCTCGGGAGCCATGAGCCGCTGGGGCTGGGTGACAGTGACGGGCGCCGACTTGTTGTCGTTGGCGCCGGAACGCGGCGTGTCGATCGCAACGATCGCTGCGGCTTCTTCCGCAACGTCCGCCACCGCTGCCGCGGCGGTGCCAGCCGGAGCGGAGGCTACGGCCTCGGCTTGCCTGACGCTGGTGCTTGCTCTCTGCTCGATCGCCGGAAGGGCGACGGCATCATTGGCCTCGATGGCCGTCCGCGTTTCGACCGGAGCAAGGGTCGTGCGGACCGTCTCTCGGACGCGCGCCATGTTGGGCGCCGCCGGAGCGAGCTTATCGTCGATACGCCATGCACTGAACGCGATGTACATGCCGAAGCCGGAACCGATTTCCAGCAGCAGCGCGATGAACGCCGTGAGTGCCATCTGCACCGTGTCGACGTTCAATCCGGCGAGCTTCGCCAGAACGGCAGCCTGCGGATCGGCCTCGGCGGCAACACTGCCACCCGACTGCGCAAGCTTCGCCTGCGTCGCCGCCAGGCGCTCCTCGAGAGCCGCCGCCTGTTCGGCCGAGCCGAGTTCGGCGGCGAGTGCGTGATAGCCGTCGCAGAACGTACGCTGCGACTTACCCACCACCTTCGTGCACTCTCCCGACAACTGCCACAGTCGCGAGTTGCGAGCACTGTCCATCTCGCCCTTTACGGTGGCGATGGGACGATGCTGCGGAACCCAGGACAACTGGTCCTGCGCCCGTTTCAGATCAGCTCGCAGATCCTTGTAGGTCTGCGCTTCGATCTGCCGCTGGCCAGCCGTGTCGAACCGGTTGAGCGCGGCGTGCCCGAATGCCGACGTCAGCGAATAGGCCGTGACGACGACCCAGACGACGGCAGACGCCGCGGCCTGAGACCACATTCGGTTTCGTATGGCGGCGAAAAGGAAGAACGGAATGAGCGCCTTGAGGCAGTCAGCCGCGGCACTAGCGGCACCGTAAATCTGTCCGTCCAACTCGGTTTTGCCGAGACTTAGTCCAAAACGCCAATTCATGGCGGCTGAAACGAGCAATAGCACGCCCGCCGCCAGAATCCCCATTACTCCTAGAGCATGTCTCATAGGATTGCCCTCTCCTTGTGCGGATGATCGCCATCGAGCCTGAACTGAACGATGTACGATCGCGGTCTTGCAGCCTCGAGGGACAAGGCCGACGGCTCCGACGCGAGCACTGATGCGATCAAGCAACAATCTGAAACCTTGCAACGGACCGCTGTGAGCATCCGCTCTCCGTTCCCCAACGGTGGCGGCAGACTGGTCTTAAGGTTCGAGCTTGACGCAAAATGGAGCAGAAGCCCCGGATCAGACCATGTAGCTCAGCATGTGCCGCATCGCCGCTCGATTTGGCATGTGCAAAAACGACATTTGTGATCGGGGAAAAACAAGTTTGACGCAAACGAACGCACCCTCGCCGGGGAGGTTAGCTCGATTCGAAGTGATTTGTTAAGGGAATCAGTTTGCTACTCGTGCCGCGCGGAGACGGGTTGATTTTCCCTGCGGTCCGTGGGCGCAAGCCTCGGAGCAAATCATCAACAGGACCGGATCAGTTGTCCACCGGGTTATCCACCGACGCCGCACGGCCGGGCTACTACAGATTGTGACTTGCCTGCATTCTGGGCAGCAATATCTAGACTTGCTGATGCGATCGCGGCAGCGGGATGCGCGAGCGGTTCGGCAGTTCTCACAGCAAGTTGCTGAGACATGTCGGACACAAGGTGTGTCCCGCGCAGCACATGTTGGGATCGCAACCGCGCACGCCAGCCTGAAGCCCGGTCATGATTTCGGCGGCCGCCAGATGCCGCTCCGGCCCCGGTCCCGCGGCGAGACGGCAAGGATGGCACGCCCCTGAGCTGCCTTAGAGGTTCGGCTGTCGCGGCGACAGGCGCGTGGCCGGTCGCGCCGCCATTCGGGTCGCTTCGGGCATGGGGCGTGCATTTCACAATTCGCTGTGGCATCCGGGCGGAGCACGCAAAACCCTGCGTACAAGTCCAGTTGCTCATGGTACACTCTTTTCTCGTTGTCCGGCTGTGCTGAGGCACCCGCGCCGCCGAGGTCGTGTCAGCCGGATCGGTTTGCGCGATCTGGCTGGGGGCTCGGGTTTGCTGCGGCCCGATGCGATCGAGACGCCGCGGTTCGGTGGTGAGCAGTTCGTTTGCAAACCGTCGTTCGACGGGATGGGGCCGGCGCCGCGTGCCGGTGCGAGGGGAGCGGCGACGTTGTCGCCGTGAAGATTGAAGTGCCGAGCCCGTGACGCCCTGCGGCAGTGTTCAGGGCGATCGCTGTTGGAGTTTGCACCATGCGCGCTCTCGGAACGTTTGTCCTGCTGACAGGTGGTCTCAGCGTGATGGCCTATGCCTACATGCCGGTGGCGTCGTTCAATGAACGTCATCTCGCGCGACTGGTCGAGATTCAGTCGCCAACCGGGCGCGTCGCGGTGCCGGTAGCTCTGCCGCAAGCCCCGACAGATCATGTCCGCTCGTTCTCGCCTTCGACGCCGTTCTTCGCTCGATCCGCCGCCCGCGCCGCGTCGAAGGATGCAGACCCCGAACCCTTGCCGACCGCGCCGAGTTCGCAACCGTGGCGGGCCATCGTGTCGAGCGACGGGGCGTCACGACCGGCGGGGTCGAGCGGCGACTCCTACGTCGCGCAGGTGGCACTCGCCCGCGAGATACAGAGAGAGTTGAAGCGCGTCGGCTGCTATTCCGGCGATGCCGATGGTGATTGGAAGGCGGCTTCACGACGGGCGATGGGCACGTTCCTCCAGCGCCTGAACGCGTCGCTCCCGACCGATGCGCCCGATCATGTCATGCTGACCCTGCTGCAGGGCCGCACCGACCGCGTGTGCGGTGCGCCATGCACTCCCGGCCAGTCGGTCGGCGGCGATGGCCAGTGTCTGCCTGGTGCCGTGATCGCCGAAGCTCCGGCAGCGCGGCCCTACCGTGGCGCCACTCCCCCAACCCGGCTCAATGGCGAGGGTCATGCCGATATGACGACGGGGTCGATCGTGGCCGGCGCGGCGGCGCTCGGTGCCGCGCGCGACCGCCCCACAGCACTGCCGCCGCAGATGCGGACCGCAACGGTCGAGACCGAAGACGAACCGCGGGTGCTGAAGGATACTGCCCGACAGGTGGCCCGGATCGCGCCAGATGTGCCCGCAGAACCGCTGCCCGGACGCATGTCGGTCGGCGCGCCGCAGATTTCGGCGGCCGCAGTCTTACCGGGCCTTCGCAGCGGATCGAAGGAGTCGACGGCGGCTCCGGCACCGCCCGTCGGTGTCATACCGCGTGACGCACCGCAGCGGTCGGGGAATCCGGCGGCGCAGCCGGTTCGTGACCGCGCTGCGCAGCGCACGGCGGGCAGCGAACGCGTACAACGCGTCGAACGGCGGCAAGCCGCCCATCAGCCAAGGCCGCGCAAGAAGCTGACGGTGACGGACCTGATGCGGCAGATCAACGGCTTCTGACCGCCCGGCTGACGCGATGTCGGCGGTAGACCGCACCGGACCGTGGTGTTGCGTCGCCGACGCCCGGCCCCGGTTGCCGCGAGGTGGCCCCGTCGAGCGCCTATAACGAAGGCTATTCGACGGACAGCGCTTTGCGGTGTTCCTCGCGCCTCGAACCGTCGCGCAAAGCCACGCCGCTACGGGAGCAAATGTCGGAGCTGGGCCGCTCGCGCCTTCGTCCCTCGAACGAAGCGGCAGCGACGGGGCGATACCGGACGGAAGCGCTCGGATTTATGGCCTTGCTGCGCGAGGGCCTTTATCTGGCAGGAGTATCGCCGTCGGGCAGTTCCGTGCGGTCGGACGATACTCCGGCGTGGGGCGCCAGCGTCGAAGCGACGTCATGGCGCGGCTTCTGAACAGCCGCCGCCCTCCACAGCCGCCTCATAGACTTCTTTTGCCGCCCCTATGTTGAGCAGCGCGATCGCCGTGCCAACGATGACGTCGGGCCAAATCGAGAGGGTCGCCGCCGTGGCAAATCCCGCTGCGATGATGCCGATGTTGGCCAGCACGTCGTTGCGCGCCGAAAGGAACGCCGCAAGCGTCAGGCTGCCGCCGTGATGACGGACGCGGGCCAGCAGGTACGCCGCCGTCGCGTTGACCACGAGCGCGCCGCCCCCCGCGAGCGACAATAGCGTCGGGTCGGGAAAGCCGCCCCCGCTCGTCATGAGCTTTTCGGCGACCGTCCACAACGCCGCGAGGCCAGGCACCAGCAGCAGTCCCGCCAGGGCGATGCCGACAAGCCGGCGCTTCGCCGCCGACCAGCCGAGCGCCAGAAGGATCAGGAGATTGACCGAAGCATCTTCGAGAAAGTCGATGCTGTCGGCAAACAACGCGACAGAACCGATCGCCGTCGCGACCGCGAACTCGACCCCGAAATAGGCGAGGTTGAGCAAAGCCACGACTGCGATGGTCCGGCGCAGTGCGACGTCGGCCATGTCGTTCCCCCGTCAATGGCGCGCCCCCACGGACGCCACCGTTCACCTGCCATCGTACCGGCTCGAGCGTCCACCGATGTGACGACCGGCAGCAGACGCAGCGGTGTTGCGTCCGTTTGCGCGCGACCACCGGTCCACCCCGAGCGCTACGGAACGGCCGCCGGTATCAGAGGCAGGTCCGAGAGTTGGCGCACGCCGAGATCAATTGGTGGTGTTGGCTGCCGACGACGCCGGCGCCGCAGGCGCACCGCCCGCCGCCCCGCCGCCGGCAGCCGAGCCGATATAGCTGCTCCATGTGGCGCTGCGCCGTTCGCTCGACCGCGGCGTTTCTTCCTGCGGTGCCTGCAGGTCGCGAGCGTTGGCGACCGTCAACGCCAGATTGCGTTGCGTCGCACAGCCGAAGCTCTCGTAGGGGAGCTTCTCGCGGTCGACACGGCCGAGGTCCTCCGGCCAGTTGCCGCACGACGGCGGCACCGCCACGGGCCGTTCGTAAGCGAGGCGCACCGCGAGGCCATCGCGGCCGCCGCGACGCTCGCGATCGCGCACCACCGCTTCAGCGGGTACGCCGGCGCGATCGATGATCGTCTCGATCTGCCGGTACGACCGCGCCGCAGCGAGGTGCCCGCGCGGCGAAGAGGGCGCTGTGATGCGGAGCGGTCCGGTCGATTCCGAACGGTATCGGTCAAGAAAGCGCATCACGTCGGTCGCCTGATTGCCGCTGAGGCCCGCAGAGTCGTCCGGCACCTCGACATAGAGCGCTTCGGTATTGCTGGCATACGAGATGGCATGGCGCTGCGCCGGGTCCGAGAGCATGGCCGCCGTCGGGCCATCCAGCCTGACGTCGTCGCGGCAACCGACCAGAACCATGCCGACGACGCCGATCGTGCCGACGCGAAGCATCCGGCGGTGTTGCGCTGCAAAGCCGATCATCCCTTCACCCCCGGGTACTCGATGATGAAACCATAGTCGCCCTGATAGCGGCCGCGCGGAACGCTGGAATAGCCGTAGACGCGGTTGATGTTGCCGAAGAACAGCTCGCGCAGGTTCGATTCCGCAGTGTAGCCGTCGCCGGGCTTCGCAAGATCCTTGCTCTGCGCGTGCGTTGCGAGAAACGGCGTCACCAGAATGACGAGTTCGGTCTCGCGGCGGCGATAGTCGTTGGAGCGGAAGAGAGCGCCGAGCACCGGCAGGTTTTTCAAGCCCGGAACACCCTCCGCACTCTGGCGCGTTTCGTCGGACAGCAGTCCGGCCATCGCCAAGGTGCCGCCCGACGGCACTTCCAACGTCGTCTCGGCACGCCGAACTTTCAGACCCGGCAGCGTGACGTTGGCCAGGCTCACCGCACCGTCGCTGGAGAGTTCCGATACCTCTGCGGCGATGGTCAGGCTGATGCGCCCTTCCGTCAGCACCACCGGCTTGAAGGAAACGCTGACACCGAACTGCTTCCACTCGACGCTGATCGAGTTGTTCTGCTGCGAGATCGGCACCGGGAATTCGCCACCGGCGAGGAATTTCGCGCTCTCGCCGGAAATCGCCGTCAGCGTGGGCTCTGCAAGGGTCTTCAGCACGCCCGCGCGCTCCAAGGCCTCGATCATCGCCGTCACCGAATTGCCGCCGGCCTGCCACGTCGGCTGGAACGCGACGCCGGAGGACACGAGCGGCGGCACGCCGACGCCGATGGCTCCGGCTTTGGGTACGAGACCGCTGGTCACGGGAAAGCTGTTCTGGATGACCTTGGCGAAGGTGAAGCTACCAGCCTGCACGACAGCGCCGGGCAGGTCGATACCGAGGCGGCGGATGGCGTCGCGCTGCATCTCGGCCACCTGCACCTTGAGCAGCACCTGCTCTTTCGACTTGGTATCGAGCATGTTGACGACACCGGCCGGGTTCTTGATGAAGCGGCCAGCGAGTTCACCGGCGCGATTGGCATCGGCGGGTGTCGAGACGCTGCCGGCCAGCACGATGTTGTCGCCCATCATCTCGGCATGGATGCGCGAACCGGGGATCAGTCGCTGGAACATGTCGTGCAGCGTCGCCAGATCGCGCGCGACGGTGACTTCGAGAAACATCACCTTCTGCCCGTCCGCCCCGATGAAGAACGCATTGGCCTCGCCGACATCCTTGGCCAGCAGATAGACCTGGCGCGAGGTCTGCACCACGGCGTCGATCACTTCCGGGTTCGAAACGAGGACGTTCTGCAGATCGACCGGCACCTCGATCAGCGCCGATTTGTTCAGCCCCACCGTCACGCGCTTGGTCACCGGCAGCGATGCGCCCGGCGCGATACGGATGGTCGAGCGGTGGCGTCCGTCGCCCGCGACATCGTCATTGGCTAAGGCGAGGGGAGCCACCAGCGACAGCAGTGCTGCAAGGGCGAGCGCCACCAGGGTTTGCGGACCGGCGAACAAGCCGTCTCCGCCGATGCGCGAGGCGCAACCGCTGAAGATCTGCATGGAACTTGGAACTCCTCGGGTGTGCCCGGCCGCTGGCAACGCAAACGACGAAAACGCGACTTCAGAACGCGCCGGGAAAGCGAACGAACTGGACGGCCGCCCCAGACTGAGGCGAGCCATGGCGCACTGTCGCCGAACTTGTCGTGCGCAACCAGCGCGGGATGTCGGAGCCTGTGGCAAGCGTGCCGTGGCCCAACAGCTTGTCCACAGCGGGCGCACATGGCCGCAAGCGCGGGGCGCGCGATGTCATGCCCCCGGCCGGCTGTCGCCTCGCCGTTGTGAAACAACGAATTCCGGGTGTCCTCGCACGCCGCCGGAACGGCGCGCTCTCCCCAGACGAGCGCTGTTCAGCCGATCTGTGAATAAGCCCGGCGTGCTGCCGCCTCAGCTCGAGATGCGCAACTTGGAGATCTCGCGGCCGATGTTCTGGAACACATCGATCAGCGCCGCGCCGTTGGAGGCGACATAAGCCGAAGCGGCGTCACTGGCGCACTCGCGCAGCAGATTGCGCGTCGTCGCATCGTTCTCCAGCCGGAAGGCGATGGTGTAGATCTTGAGCCCCTCGGCCTTGGCATTGGCGCACACCGTGCGCGTTCGCGCGTTCATGGTCGTGGTATAGGCACTGGACGTGTAGGTCTTGCCGAGGCGGCCCGCGGTCGGGGTGCGGTAGGGCTTGGCGAATCCGAGCGCATTGTAGCGCGACGCGTTGTGGTTGTTCACCGACGTGTAGGTGTTCTCGCCATCGGTCATCACGATCAGGATCTTCTTGTTGTCGCGGTCGTTGTACGAGCGACCCTCGGCGAAGGGTTGTGCGGGCGAGAGCGCGCGCCAGCCCCAGGCAATCCCCTCGGCGATGTTGGTCATCCCGTTGGCGCCCATGGCGCGGATGGCGTTGACGATCTCACCACGGCTGGTCGAGAGCGGCAACAGCGGCGCCGTGGTGCAATAGCGGTTGGGACCGCCGCTCAGCGCCGGGGTGCTGCACTTGTCGGGGCGCGGCGCCGGATAGCCGGCCTGAGCGCCGGTATACTTGCACGACCGCGCCTGCGCTTCGCTGGCCGCGATGGCCGTCAGCTTCCAGCCGTTGGTTTTGCACTTTCCCGAGCTGTTGAAGTCGGTGCACTTGCATTCCTGGCGCGGGCAGTTGCCGCCATCGTCGACGAGATAGTTGTTCTCGTAGCTCTTGCCTTCGGCGTTGACGGTGTCGGGCTCGTCGGGTGCGAACTGCGGTGTGAACAGTGACGCCGGGACGCTGGCGTCCGCGACACCGTCGGTGGTGTCGTAGGGCGGTTTGCGCACCTCGACGCAACCCGACCAGCTTTCGTTGAGGTCGGAGAACAGCTCGAAGCGCGAGCGCTCCTCCTTGGTGTTCTCCTTGTCCAGCGGCGAGATCCCGTCGCGGTCCATCCACTCGGCGTTGGCATTGCCCGAGCCGACGTTGACGGAACCGGCAAACGGCACCACGGCGACGCTCATGTTGCTGTCGCCCTGTTCCGTTCCGGCGAACACCACCTCGACGAGATTTTCCGCCGCCGTCTTGAGGTCGGCAATGTAGGTGCCGGCCATCGAGCCCGAGTTGTCCAGCACCAGCGCCACCTCGGCGGTGCCGCCGCGCACCGCAGTCGCGGTGCCGCCGAGTCGCACCTGCTCGTAGCCGAACGGACGCAGCAGCGTCGCCAGCATGTCGAAGCGGGTGCGGCCAAAAACTTCGCCGGCTTCCGGCCGGATCTCGATCGTCACTAGGTCCTCGGACTTCCCGGCGGGCCGGTTGGCGAGATAGAAGGCCTCGCCGCGCGCCCGCGCTTCGGCGTCCTGATCGGGCATGCCGATGGCGTCCGACGCGGCGAGCACCGCAGCGTCGAGCGCCTGGCGGTCGCGCATCCATTCGCTGGTGAAGCGGCTGCCGTCGATGGCGATGGCGGCCATGAACAGGATGACGGTGAACATGACTCCGAGCACGACGGCGACCGCGCCCTGCTCGTCACGCTGAAAGCGCAGAGCCAGTTGCGACAGTCCTTCCCGGTCGGCAACCCGGCGCCGCCGGCACGCGACACCGCGACGACCGCTGTCCACCTGCATTGCGCCGCGCTCCTGCTTTAACGAGACCTTGCGGCAGTATCGGCAATTCGCCCTGCAATGGAGTGAATGCAAGCTCGCAAATTTTATGCAAATTGGCGGCACGGGGCGCCATCTGCGCCCCGCCTCGGCTCGTCTCCTCGATCGGATACCCCCATGCAGCCACCGCCAGACGCGCTCCGCTCGGACCAGACCATCTTCGAGGCCATCCTGGAGGCGAGCCGGCAACACGGCGCGGGCAAGGAAATCCTGGTCGATGCCGACCGCCAGTCGCTCACCTACAAGCGGATGCTCCAGGGCGCCTTCGTGCTCGGCGGCAAGCTCGAGCGCATCCTGCCGGACAACGCGCCTGTCGGGGTCATGCTGCCGAACGCCAGCGGGGCCGTGGTCACGCTGCTGGCGCTCAACGCCTTCGGGCGGACGATCGCCATGCTGAATTTCACCGCCGGCGCCAAAAACCTCGCCTCGGCGCTGCGCACCGCGCAGGTGCGCGTGCTGCTGACGTCGCGGCGGTTCATCGAAACCGCGAAGCTCGACGACGTCGTCGCCCATCTCGCGCGTGTCGAGCCGGTCTATGGCCGCCGCCTCGAAATCGTCTATCTCGACGAATTGCGGGGCGAAATCGGCCTCTACGACAAGCTGGCCGGCGCCGCCAAGGCGCTCAGCCCCCAGCGCGTCCACAACCGGCACAAGGCGAGGCCCGGGCAGCCGGCCGTGATCCTGTTCACGTCCGGCACTGAAGGCGCGCCGAAGGGCGTCGTGCTGACCAACGCCAATCTGGTCGCCAATGCGCGCCAGATCCTGGCCCATGCCGGCACTATGCTGACGCCCGCCGACGTGGTGCTGAACCCGCTGCCGATGTTCCACTCGTTCGGACTGACGGCGGCGGCGCTGATGCCGCTGATCGGCGGCATGAAGGTATCGCTCTATCCAAGCCCGCTGCACTACAAGCAGGTGACGAAAACCGCGCGCCAGTCCAACGCCACGGTGCTGTTCGCCACCGACACCTTCCTGCAGGGCTACGCGCGCGCCGCCGACACGGGTGATCTAGCGTCGATCCGATACGTCATCGCCGGCGCCGAGCGCGTCAAGGAGACGACGCGCGCCATGTGGGACAAGATCGGCGCGACGATCCTCGAAGGCTACGGCGCGACGGAGTGCTCGCCCGTCATAGCCTGCAACCTGCCGACGAAGAACCGCGCCGGCACCGTCGGGCCGATGCTGCCCGGCATCGAAGCGCGCCTGTCGCCGGTCGACGGCATCACGGAGGGCGGCCGTCTCGCCGTGCGCGGACCCAACGTCATGGCCGGATACATGATGGCCGATCTGCCGGGCGTGGTGCAGCCGCCAGACGGCGGCTGGCACGATACGGGCGACATCGTCACCATCGACGAGGGCAACGTCATCACCATTCGCGGCCGCGCCAAGCGCTTCGCCAAGATCGGCGGCGAGATGGTGTCGCTGGCCGCCGTCGAATCCCTCGCCACCGCGTTGTGGCCGGAGGCGCAGAACGTCGTCGTGGCGCTGCCCGACGACCGCAAAGGCGAACAACTCGTGCTGGTCTCGGACCAGCCGAACGCCGACAAGGCGGCGCTGCTCGCCTTTGCCAAGGCGCAGGGCATGCCGGAGTTGTGGGTGCCGAAAGCCGTGCTCGTGGTGCCGTCCATTCCGGTGCTCGGTTCGGGCAAGGTCGATTTCGCCGCCACGCTCGATCTGGTGCGCCACACCCGGCCCCTGCTGTGACGCGCTGCCGATGACCGACAGCCGGGCTCCCGCCACCACGACAGCATCCATCCGCGAGCGTCTGAGCCGCGCCGTCGTCGCGCCGCTGGCCGCGCTGCGCTGGTCCTATGTGCCGTTGCTGATGATCTACTTCGCCTATGGCGCACTCGGCCTCATCGCCGTTGCCGACAGCTTCTGGGTGAAGACGGCGCTCGATCTCTCCGCGGTCGATCTCGCCCGCCTCGGCGTCTGGCTGACGCTGCCATGGGCGATCAAGATGGTGTTCGGCGAACTGGTCGACACGCTGCCGATCCTCGGCTCGCAGCGCCGCGTCTATGTGTTCATCGGCGCAGGCTTGATTGCGCTGTCCCTCGTCATGCTGGCGGGCGCGGCGGGCGGGTGGCTGACCTTCGCAACGCCATCGCAGTTGTACATCGCCGCATCGCTGCTATCGGTCACCGGCGTCGTGCTGCAGGACGTGGTGGCCGACGCCATGAGCACGGAGGTGGTGGCGCGCACACTGCCCGACGGCACACCGCGCAACAGCGCCGACATCGACCACGATCTTGGCATGGTACAGGTGCTGGGCCGGCTGGCACTGTCGTTCGGCATCTTCGCCACCGCCGGCCTCGCCGGGCTCCTGGCACAGTGGCTCGCCTATGAAACGGTTTTTCTCATCGGCCTCGTCGTCCCGGCGATTTCGGCCAGCGGCGCGGCCCTCGTTCGCCTCGAAACCAGCGAAAGGCGGCCGACCGACTGGCGACTGCTCGGCGCCGGCCTCGCGTTCGGCGCCGTGGTGACAGCCTTGCTGATCGCGGATATCGCCTTCGCGCAGGAACTGGTGCTGGCCATTTCACTCGCCGTCATC
>JBKBNR010000037.1:0-12967 GCA_046295315.1 Hyphomicrobiaceae bacterium | reverse complement strand
CCCGCGCCGTCGCCGGCAAGCCGACGGCTGCCTAAGCCACCCCCCAGCGCAACTCGCCCACGCATCCGTTCGCTGCCAAGTCTTGAAGCGGAAACCGTCCGGAGCAGGACAACAAGACCAAAAACGCCCCGCCGATGCAGGCGGGTCTGCTCCAGCGATTGGGCCGCTTCTTCTCCGGTCGCGGCAACGGTTGACACCCGGTGCGCCGTGCGAAGACAGATGCGAGACGGTAACGCAAACACCACCGTCCCGCATATCATGGGCACTCTCAAAGAAAGGCCGGCGGCACACCAGCCGCCGCCCTTTTACCGTCCGACGGCGGTCAAGCGGGACAACAACGCCAGCCCCGACTACAGCCCCGCCGCCGCCGCTATGTCCGCGGGTGAGAGAGCGCCGCTGTGCAGCGCCGTCGCGACGAGCACACCTGCGGCGCCCGCATCGGCAAGGGCCGCCAGATCCGAAAGGTCGCGCACGCCGCCAGCGGCGATGATCTCGGCATCCGTCTTCGACGCCTTGACTTGACGGACGCGAGCGAGATCGGGGCCAGATTGTGCACCGACCGCGCCCAGCGTCATGGCGATCACCGTTCGCGGCCATCGTACCGGGTGCTCGAGCAGCGCATCGGGACCGAGGAACCCGCTGCCCTTGAAGTCGAGCGAGAGGATCGCCGCCTCGCCGGCCACCTCACGGCAGCGCTCGAAGTCCGCGGCGCGCTCCAGTGACTCCGAGCCGACGACCGGTCGCACGTTGCCCATGGCGGCGAGCCGCGCGACCGCTTGCGGTGTGCTGCTGGCGTCGTCGATCCACACGTCGAGCGACGGGAACGCATGCCGAAGTGCGCAGATGCTGTCATGGTTGCGCCCGCGGCCCATGATCGCGTCGAGATCGGCGATGTAGAGCGCCGCGAACGGATGGAGTTGCAGTAGGCCGCGCGTGACGTCGACGGGATCGCTGGTGCGGCTCAGCGGCGTGCGGATCGGGGCATAGCGGTTCCTGTCGCCGCCGCGCGCGTGGACCACCTCGCCGGCCTTGATGTCGAGGACGGGAATGATGTTCATCGGTGCACCAGGCTGATGTGTGCGTCCGGGCACTGAGGCCCCAAGGCCAATTGCATATCATGCACGAACCAGCGCCTTCAAAGAAGCGCGTGGAAAACAAGCGGGAGAACGCGCGATGAGCATCACGGCCGGGCTCGACGTCGGCGGCGCCCACCTCAAAGTCGCGCTCGTCGAACGCGGCAAGGCGATCGCTGTCGAGCAGTATGTGTGCCCGCTGTGGCAGGGGCTCGACAAGCTCGACGCAGCACTTGCCGACGCGGCGCCGCTGACGGCGCGCGCCCATCGCATCGCCGTCACAATGACGGGTGAGTTGTCGGATTTGTTCGAGAGCCGCGCTGAAGGCGTCGCCCGCCTCGTGGGATGCATCGCCGATGCCTATAAAGGGCGCCTGTCGTTCTGGCTCGGCCAGTCTGGGCTCGGGGCGACGGCGGACGCTCGGGCCAAGCCCCACGACGTCGGCTCGACCAACTTCCTCGCCACCGCTCACGTCGTCGCGGCCCGGCACGGCAACGCCCTGCTGCTCGATTTCGGTTCGACGACCGCCGACATCATTCCTATCGTGGGTGGCAGGCCCGCGCCGACCGGGCTGACCGACGCCGAGCGCCAGCGCACCGGCGAACTGGTCTACACCGGGTTCACACGCACCGCCGTTATGGGCGTGACGACGGCGGCCCTGTTCAAGGGCCAATGGACGACACTGGCCCGCGAGTATCTGGCGACGATGGCCGACGTGCGCCGCGTGCTCGACGAATTGGAGGACGGGCTCGATCTGCACGCGACCGCCGACGGGCGCGGCAAGTCCGTCGGCGAGAGCGTCGCGCGGCTGGCGCGGATGCTCGGGCGCGAAGCTGCTGACGGCACACTCGACGACTGGCGCGCCACGGCCCGCGGAATTTCGGAGATCCAATTGCGGTCGATACACGACGGAGTTTTGCAGGTGGTGTCGCGACATCCGACCGTTCGCACGGGCCCGCTTGTCGCGGCCGGCATCGGCGCCGATATCGCGTTCGTTCTGGCACGGCGGACCGGACTGGAACCGGTCGCCTTCGGTGACCTGATCGACGCTGCGCCTACAGTGCGCCGGGCCGCAACGCATTCGGCGCCTGCGGTTGCCGTGGCGCTGCTTGCCGATCGCTCGGAGTGGAGCGATAGCGACTGACCGCACTCAGTTCGTCATCAGGTTGCGTATCGTCTGCGCCAGCTCGAACGCCCGCGCTTCGACGAGCACCGGAATCTCGCACGCGATCGGAATGTTCTGCTGGCGCTCCTGGAAAACGCGCGCGTCCCAGTCATAGCGCAACTGCGCGTCGCCGACCTTGCTCTCGAGCGCCGCGTCCGCCGCCGCCTTGCGCTGCAGTTCCGCGAGCGCGATGCCTTCCTCCTCGAGTTTCTTGCCACGCAGCACCTGTTGGCGCTGGAAGCGTTCGATCCCGTTCATGATCGAGTTGCGCTGACGATTGATCTCGGCCAGTACCGCGGAGAAGAGTTCCGCCAGCTTGGCGTCGCGCTGGTCGGCCGGCAGTGCCGCGGCGAACGTCTTGATCTCGGCCTCGACATCCGCCATCGGGATCCGCCGTGTCGTTGCAATCTGCACGAGGCGGCGGATGTCGGCATCGCCCGAGAACTGGCCTTCGACAGCGATCTGCGGGCCATCCCACATCTGCGCCGCGGTGAGCACGGCCTGCTTGTGCTGGACGCAGGGCCAGTCGGGATTGGCGGCGGCAGCGGCAGCGGGGCCTCCGGTCGTTCCTTCCGCCGCGACGGCGGCAGCAGCGGATATGGCGAAGCAAGCAACCAGTGCGGACAGTGCGTGTATCGTTGTGCGGACGTACATCATCCTCCTCCCGGGCCACCGCGGCGTGCGATCAGGCCCTTCGACGGGTTGTAGGCAAAGACGGCGGCGCCGAGGAACGCGATCGTGCAGCCGACGACCACGACGAGGGACATCCAGTCGATCTGACCATAGAGAGCGAAGCGGATCAATTCGACGGCGTGGGTGAACGGATTGAGCCGGCAGATCTCGTAGAGCAACGGGCTCGATTCACGAATGCGCCACAGCGGATAGAGCGCCGATGACGCGAAGAACATCGGAAAGATGACGAAGTTCATCACGCCGGCGAAGTTCTCGAGTTGGCGGATGACGCTCGACATGAACAGCGCCAGCGAGCCGAGCATCAACCCCGACAGGATCAACGCCGGCAGCACCGTCAGATAGCCGATCAGCGGCGGCTCGATCTCCCAGAAATAGGCGATTGCGAGGAACACGTAGACCTGGAGGATCGACACGGCAACGCCGCCAATGAGTTTCGACAGCAGCAGGAACGAGCGCGGAAACGGACTGACCAGCAGCGTGCGCATGGCACCCGTCTCGCGGTCGTAGACCATCGAGAGCGACGATTGCATGGCGTTGAACAACTGGATCATGCCGACCAGACCCGGCGTTACGAACACCTCGTAGAGAACATAGGATTCGTAGGGCGGAATGATCGAGATGCCGAGCACCTGGCGGAAGCCGGCGGCGAAGATGAACAGCCACACCAGCGGCCGCACCAGCGCCGACAGGAAGCGCTCGCGCTGATGCAGGAAGCGCAGCACCTCCCGCCAGACGATGCCGTTGAAGCAGACGAGGTAGGCACCAAACCCGAGCCGTTCGACGGGTTCGGCCGCGTGTGGCGCGGCGTCGGGCGAAGTTGGCGCCGTTTGGGGCGCCGTTCCGGCTTCGGTTGTCATGCCGCTTCCATCCCCTCGCCCAGATCGGACCCGGCGCTTTCCGTCATGATGCGGAACGCCTTGCGCATGTCGCTCGCTCCCGACGCCGCGAGCATCTCGGGGATCGTGCCGGTGAAGAGAACCCGCCCCTTGTGCAACAGGACGACGCGGTCGCCGGCGGCGAGTTCGTCGATCAGGTGCGTCGCCCACAAGACGCCGAGGCCCTTGCTGGCGACGAGCGACCGCACGATGCCGAGTACGCTTTCGCGCGAGCCGATGTCGAGGCCGACGGTCGGCTCGTCGAGCAGCAGCAGGCGCGGGCGGTGCAGCAGCGAGCGCGCGATCTCGACACGGCGCGCTTGCCCGCCCGACAGACTGCGCACGCGCTCGTCGCCGCGATCGGCGAGTTGCACCGTCTCCAGCGCTTCCTGGCAACGCCGCCGCGCTTCACCCGCGCCGATGCCGTGCAGCGCTGCGTGATAGCGCAGGTTCTGCAGCAGCGACAGGTCGGTGTCGAGCGTGCGGCTCTGGAAGACGACGCCGAGCCGCTGCAGCGCCAGCGTCGGCTGGCGGCGCACATCGTGGCCGAGGATACGGATTTCGCCGCTGACGTTGTCGTAGAGGCGGGTGATGAGCGAGAACAGCGTCGACTTACCGGCGCCGTTCAAGCCGAGAAGAATTGTGAAGCTGCCGCGCCCGACGGTCAGGGAAACATTGTCGAGCGCCTGCTTTTCACCAAAGCGATGGCTGACGCCGGCAACGGCGAGTGCCGGCGCCGCGATCTCTTGTTCGTCATTCTTGGCCCTTGCGGCGCTCATGGGGTCACCCGACTGTGTGTTGAATCAAGAACGGCCCGTCAGAACGGTGCCACCACCACGCCCCAGGGATAGCGGCCGACCTTGATCGACTTCACCGCACGCTGGCGTTCGACGTCGATCACCGTGACGTCGTTCGAGGTGCCGTTGGTCGTGAACAACAGCTTGTCGTCCGGGGTCAGGGCGAGTTGCCAGACGCGCTGGCCGACCAGCACGTATTTGACCACCTGATAAGTCTTGGAGTCGACGATGGCGACACGGTTCGACGGACCGAGCGCCACGAACGTCCATTTGCCGTCCTTGGTGTGACGAACGCCGACGGGCTGGATGGCGTCCGGCGTGATGCCCTGAATTTCGAACTTGATCTTGCCGAGTTGCTTCCTCGTCGCCGTCTCGATGACGGTGACGGTGCCGCCGATTTCCGAAGACACCCAGACCGCCGACCCATCGGGCGTGAACTCCGCGACGCGCGGGCGCGTGTCGACGACGACGTTGTCGAAGATCTGCAGCGTCTCGGTGTCGATGAAGTGCGCCATGTTGGTGGTTTCGGACGTATTCACCAAAACCTTGCCGTCGGGGCTGATGCCCATGCCTTCAGGCTCGACGCCGACCGGGATTTCGGCCAACACCTTGCCGGTCGCAACCTCGACGACGGTGACGAGGTTGTCATCTTCGTTGGCGATGTAGAGCGGGTCGCCGGAGGGGTGGAAAACGAACAGCTCCGGATCCGGACCGGAGGGCAACGTCTTGATCAACTCGTAAGTTTTCGCATCGAACACTTGCACCGTGTTGTCGTCGCTGGCGCAGATCAGCAGCCACTTGGCGTCCTTCGACAATGTGATGCCGCGCGGGCGTGCGCCGACCTTGATCGTGTGCACGACCTCGAGCTTCACGCTGTCGATGATGCTGACCGTGTTGTCTTTCTCGTTGGTGACGAAGACGGTGTAGGCCGAGGCGGGCATCGCCGTGGCGACCGCCATCGCGAACACGCTCGCGATGCCCCATAAACTGGCTTTCAGACGTGTCATTGGGCGGAACTCCCTGAACGTTTTGACGCCGAATCGCGCCGTTGTTGTATTTGCTCGCGAACCGGTGTCGACCAGCGTCGCAAGGGTGGCGCTATTTCGCGAACGCCTGGCACCTGGTCTCCGGCTTGTCGACGCCGAGCGTATCCAATTCGCTGAACTGATGCAGGAACTCCGGTTGTGGCGATACCGTAACGTGCAGCTTGTCGGTGGCGATCAACACCGGCTGGCGAAGTTGGCCGTTCCAACTGCGATAGGTGAGCTTGCGGCCTTTGAACGCCGCCAACTCGAATTCGGGTTGCAGGAGGTAGGAGATCAACTCCTTGGGCACGGCGCTGCGCCGCCGCGTGGCGGCCTCGCCGACGGATCGCACGGCCATCCAGACGTTGTAATCGAGCTCCCTCATAGTGCGGTTGGCTATGCGCTTGAAGCGGTTCTGGAACTGCGTGCCGCCCCACAACTCGACCGCCGGATGCCAGCTCACCGCGACGAGCCCGGCCGACCCGGCAACGGGGCGTGGCTCCCAGGTGCGAAATGGAAAATAGTCGGCGACCAGATTGCCGGGATCTGCGACGATCACGATATCGTGCTCGGCGGCGCCCTGCAGGAACGACGGGATCTGCTGCTGGACCTGTTCGTAGCCGCCGTCCGTGCGCCGGCTTCCGACCTCGTACTTGAACTGACGCTCCTCGACGATCCTGTGTCCGAAGCGCTTCGCGGATCGGCGCAGCGCCTCGGCGTAAAGTTCGTCGTCGGGTTGGGTTCCACGCACCAGCAGCCATCGCCGCCAGCGCTTGACGGCGAGGTATTGCGAGAGCGCGTCGGCGAGCATCGAATATGAAGGTGCCGTATGCTTGATGTTGACGCGGCAGTCCTCCTCGCGCAGCCGCTCGTCGGCGGCGCCAGCGTTGAAGATCACCGTGTCGGTTCCGGCGAGCGCATCGGAAAGTTTGAGCAGGGTGTCGGCCGACGCGTCGGTGACGACGAAACCGCCCGTGGCGGCGACCTTCGCCTTCACCGCCTCGACAAGTGCGGCAGGGTCAGCGTTCTCGACCGTATCGAGCGTGAACTGCTGCTTGAGGAAGCGGCCGGTTGTGTTGTTGTCGTCGATGGCGAGACGAGCCCCCGCAACGCCGTCGTCTTTCGGCGGCAGATCGAGCAGCGACAGTGGCGGCAAGCGGTCGTCGCGGAGTTCCCGCGCCAGCAGAATTTGGATCACCTTGACATCACCATGCGGAAGGGCCGCCTGCGGCGTGGCAGAAGACGCCGGTGCCGTCTCGGCCCTCGCCCCAGACAGCAGACCGCCGAGCGCGAGGCTCGCGATCGTACCGATCGAGAGGAGCGCCAAAGCGGCGCGCCCGACATTGCGGCGCTGCGTGTCGTGATGGAGTTGCATGACCCCTCTTCTGGTTCGTCTCGTTCGTCTCGTCCGAGCCATCGGGCTCGTTCGCAGGTGTTTCGTGCCCGCATGTTTCACGCATCTCGTGCCGGACCGTCCGCGGCATCGCGCCGAAATCGAGCCTATCCCGAGCCGCGAGGCGACCTCATCACCGGCGCGCCCGAGCAGTGTAACATAGTTACATTTCAAGCCGCGACAAGCCGAAATCAAGCATTCGACGCCGAGGGTCCGCCTCGAAGCCCCATGCCTGGCCCGCCGAGGCGCGCGCGCCAACGATCACATCGGCGTGAGGCATGCGTGATGGTGTTCCAACGGACGCTGGTTCATGGCACCGGTTGATCGCCCGCATCGTAGAGGCACGCACCGAATGTCGCGGCCGCCCGTTGTGCGCCGGCCGCGGATGACGTAGCGATCAGGTCCGTGCTCGCCACCCGTGACCGCGTCGTCGACGCCAAAAAGAAGACTGCAGGAGGAACGATGGGCCACGCCGGGAACAGGCTCGCAACGGGAACGCTTCGAGCAATCTTGGTTGCGTCGTTGTCGTTCTGCGCCGGCACCGCCGTCGCGGCGCCCCGGCTCTTGCTGTTTCCGTTCGAGATGATCGACGCCACCAGCGCCGCCGGGCTCTACGGCTACGACGCGCCGGGCGGATTGCCGACCGGCCCCCTTCCCGCCGAAACGCAACGCCTGGCCCGGATCACGGCCAACCTGGCCGAACGCATCGCCAAGGACGGACGCTTCGAGCTGGTGGACCCAGCCCCGGTGGCAGCAGAAATCGAAGCCAAGCGACCGATCAGCCAATGCAACGGATGCGAGGACGACATCGCCAAGGCCGCGGGCGCCAGGCTCGCCATCGTCGCCACCGTCGAGAAGCTCTCGGACCTGTTGTTCAATTTCAAACTCTATCTGCGCGACGTGGACAGCCAGAAGGTGACCAACGTGATGTCGACCACAGTGCAAGGCAGCACCGATGAGGCGTGGATGCGGGGTATCCGCTACCTCGCCGAGCGCCAACTGTTGACGGGCGAGGTGAGCCCCCGATGATCGACCGCCGCCAAGTGCTGGCCGCGTTGTCAGCTAGCGCAATTGCCCCGCTGTTCGGCGGATCGCACGCCGCCGCCGCGTCCGGCACTCTCAAGGTCGCCACGCTCAAGTTCGGCTCGCTCGGCTGGCTTCTCGAAACCATCGCCGCCGAAAAACTGGCTGAAAAAGCCGGTGTCCGCATCGAGAGGTTCGAGGTCGCCACCAATCAGGCCGGGCCGATCGCGCTGCTGTCTGGCGAGGTCGATGTCATCGTCAGCGATTGGACGTGGGCGATGCGCCAGCGCTCGCTCGGCCAGAACCTCAGGTTCCGCCCCTTCTCGGGCACGCTCGGCGCCGTGATGGTGGCGAAAAACGGCCCGGTGAAAACGCTCGCCGACCTCGAGGGCAAGCGTATCGGCGTCGCCGGATCGGCGATCGACAAGACGTGGATCCTGCTGCGGGCCTATTCGCGCAAGGTGCTCGGCCGCGATATCGCGGAGCTGGCGCAACCGGTATTCGCTGCCGCCCCGCTGGTGGCGGAGGAACTGCGCAACGGCCGAGTCGATGCGTGCCTCAATTTCTGGACCTATGCGGCGCGTCTGGAAGGCGCGGGCTTCGTGCCGCTGCTGTCTGCCGACGACATCATGACGAAGCTCGGCATCGACCCGGCGCCGCCGCTGGTCGGGTTCATCTGGCGGGAAGAGACGGCGCAGGCGAAGCCGGCGGAGTTCAAAGCATTCTTCGACGCCGTCGACGCGGGCGGCAACGTACTGGCCACCTCGGACGCGGCTTTCGAGCGCTTGCGCCCGTTGATGCGGGCCGAGACCGACGCCGAGTTCTTCGCGCTGAAGGCGTACTATCGCTCGGGCATCCCGAAGCCGTGGCGCCAGGCGCAGACGGAGGCTGCGGAACAACTGTTCAATCTGCTGGTCGAGCTCGGAGAGCAGGACCTCGTCGGCGCCGCGAAATTCGATGCGAAGTTGTTCGATGGCCATCGCAACCCATAACCGTCGCAAGGCCGAGCCGGCCGAAGGGCAGCCCTCGGCGGCGGGCGGCCGGCTGGCGTGGTCGCTCGGCTCGCTCGCGGCTCTGCTCGTCCTCTGGCAGGTCTCCGCCTACCTGATCGCGAGCCGCGTGTTTCCCTCGCCGCTCGAGGTCTTGGCGACGCTGCACATCGAATTGCAGTCGGGGGCGCTCGTCCGCCATGTTTCGGCGACGCTCGCCCGCGTCGTCGTCAGCTTCGTGCTCGCCATGCTGATCGGGTCCGCCATCGGCCTGCTGCTCGGGCGCGTGAAGGCGGCCGACCGGTTCTTCGATAGCTGGCTGATCTTTTTCCTGAACCTGCCGGCCCTCGTCATCATCATCCTGTGCTACGTCTGGTTCGGCCTCACCGAGGTCGCCGCCATCACCGCCGTCGCCATCAACAAGATACCGAACGTGGCCGTGACGGTGCGCGAGGGTGCGCGAAGCCTGTCGCGCGATCTGGCCGAGATGGCGGTCGTCTACCGGTTCGGCTTCTGGAAGACGCTGCGCCACGTCACGCTGCCGCAGATGGCGCCGTTCTTCGCCGCCTCCGCCCGCTCCGGCCTGTCGCTGGTATGGAAGATCGTGCTGGTCGTCGAACTGCTCGGCCGCTCCAACGGTGTTGGCCATCAGTTGCACGTCGCCTTTCAGTTGTTCGACGTGCCGATGATCATCGCCTATGCGGTGGCCTTCATCATCGTCGTCCAGATCATCGAGTTGGGCCTGCTGCAACCGCTCGAAGCCCGCGCCAACAGGTGGCGCCGATGAGCGAGGTCGTGCGCATATCGATCGACGGCAAAACCTGGCCGGCGGTGGCCGGGCGAGTCCGCCAGCCGGTTCTCGGCCGCATCGAAATCGGCATCGAGCGCGGATCGTTCGTCGTGCTCACCGGACCCTCGGGCTGCGGCAAGTCGACGTTGCTCAACATCATCGCCGGCCTCGACACCGATTTCGACGGCCAGATCGCGTTCGATCCGCCGTCGCAGGAGGTCACCTACATCTTCCAGAGCCCGCGGCTGCTGCCGTGGCGGACCGTGCGCCAGAATATCGCCCTTGCCCTGCCCGACGGCGACCCGCGCCACGACCGCATCGGCGAGTTGCTGTCGCGTGTCGGCCTCGAGGATGCCGCCGAAGCCTACCCCGAGCGCCTTTCTCTCGGCATGCAGCGGCGCGCGGCGCTGGCGCGCGGTTTCGTCCTCGAACCGAGCGTACTGCTGATGGACGAGCCTTTCGTGTCGCTCGACGACCCGACCGCGCAGTCGCTCCGCCAGTTGCTCATCGACCTCTGTTCCAGCCGCACAACGACGGTGCTGTTCGTCACCCACGACCGCCAGGAGGCCGTCACGCTGGCGACGCGCATCTTGCGGATCGGCGGTACGCCTGCGACAGTGGTCGGCGATGCCGAGGTCCGTCTGACGCGCGAGGAGCGCTCGAGCCGCGACGCCGTCGTCGCCGCGCAACGCAGAATATTCGGCTGAACGTGCCAGCATCCCGACATCGCCTGCCATCCAACGCCGGCCCCCCGCTGCCGGTCGGGCGCCGCCGCGTCAATTTTCTCGCCAGCGTCCGCTCGGTCGAGGAGGCGCGCGTGGCGGCGGCGGCAGGCGCCGACATTGTCGACGCCAAGGAACCGGACCGCGGCGCGCTCGGTGCCGTACCACCGGCGACGATCGCAGCCATCCGACGGGACCTTCCCGCTTCGATCCCGCTCAGCGCCACCATCGGCGACCTGCCGGCCAGCGCCACCGACGCCATCGTTGCCGCTGTCGCCGATACCGCCGCGGCCGGAGCCGATCTGGTCAAGATCGGCCTATTCCCCCGATCCGGCGGCGAAGCCCGGCGGGACGCCGACGCCTTGCTGATCACGCTCACCGCAACCCGCGCCGCATTCGGCCGCCGCGTCCTCGTCATGCTTGCCGATCGCGGGCTCGACTTCGCCATCCTGCCACGCTTGCCAGCGGCCGGCTTCACCGCCGTCATGCTCGACACCGCCGACAAGGCGTCGGGAGCTTTGCCCGACGTTCTCGACACCGAAACCATCACGCGCTTCATTTTCACCGCGCGGCAGGCACGTTTGCGCGTGGGCCTTGCAGGCGCTCTGCGTCTCTGGCACATCGGATCGCTGGTGCGGCTCGATCCCGACATTCTCGGCTTTCGCGGCGCATTGTGCGGCGACGGTGCGCGGACGTCCGAAATCGATCTCGCATCGGTCGCGGGCGTGGCGAAGGCGATCGACCTCAGTCTCGCCGCAACGACGGCGGCCTGACGGCGGACATGCCCCCGGACCCAACGCCGCGCGAGGAGACCCGCACATCGGAACCAATGGAGAAGCCGGAGAACCGGCGCAGGAGCAGCACGTGATGACCGATGTCGCAATTTTGTCCGGACGCGCCATGCAGCGAACGAACTCCGAGGACGCGCCGCGCGATCGCATCTTCGTGCGCGATTGGGTATTGCCGGTTCACATCGGCGTCTACGACGAGGAGCAGGGCATCACGCAGCGCGTCGGCTTCACCGTCGACGCGGAGGTCGCGCAATCGGGCGCCGCCGTGCACGACGAGATTGCGGAAGTTCCCTCGTATGATGATATTCTGAAAATCATTCGCGGTATCGTCGAGAAAGGTCACATCAATCTCGTCGAGACGCTGGCGGAACGGATCGCTTCGGAATGCCTCGCAGATCCGCGCATCGCCCGTGTTCGGGTGCGGGTCGAAAAGCTGGAGCGCGGACCCGAAGCGGTCGGCGTCGAGATCGTGAGGCCCTTGAGCCGCGACCGGCGCTGAGCGAGGCGCTTCGGCTGGTGGCGCGAGCCGGCTTGGGTGAGCAGGATCGTCGAGTGGCGGAGGCAGCGTGAACGTCGAAGGGCGCGACAGGTTGAGGCCCGATCCGGTTGTGGTGAAGATCGGCGGCTCGCTGCTCACCAGCGACCGGCTCGCGGGTATCGCGGCGACACTCGCCCGTTCGCGCCGCGGCATCGTGATCGTGCCGGGCGGCGGCGCCTTCGCCGACGAAGTGCGACGCTCGCAGTCCCGTCATGGCATCTCCGATCGGGCGGCGCATCACATGGCGCTGCTCGCCATGCATCAGACCGGCTTGCTTATCGAGGACTTCCAGAGCCGCTTCGTGGCGGTCGAGTCCGCGGCGCAGATCCGCAAGGCGCTGGCGTCGAACGTGATCCCCGTCTGGATGCCGTCGCGGATGTGCGCCACCGACCACGCCATCCCGGAGAACTGGTCGATCACCTCAGACGGCCTCGCGGCCCGCCTCGCCGAGCGGCTCGGCTTCCAGGCGGTCGTGCTCGTCAAGTCACGCCGCGTCGGCGCCGGATACTGCGCCGCTGAACTCGCCGCCGAGGGGATCGTCGATCACACGTTCGCCGAGATCGTAGCGCGCGCCGGCCTGTCCTTCCGCCTCATCGGACCGGGCGAGGAACGCGAACTGGCGGAAATCTGCTGCGCGACGCCGCGTCCAGATGGCGCGAGCCGCCGCCCGGTAACACGGGCCGAACGCCTGCGGCGCGGGTTGCGCCGTGTCGTGCAGTCCCAGCCACCAGCGCCGCGCGAGTAGGTCGCGGGCGATCCGCGCAGGCACTCGAGATGCCGGCCCCGCCGCATCCCCGCGCTCCATCAGGCCAAAACATGACCGAGCGCCTCCTATTTCTGACCGGCCGGCTCGCCGAGGCCCGATTGACCTCGACGCTCGCCGGTATCGGCTTGCCCGATGGCTCCTGGCGCACCGCCAACCTCGGCATCAAGGTCGCGGCATTGATGACGGAGGCGATCATTCGCAATCGTCTGCCGCGCATCGAAGGCGTCGACCGCGTCGTCGTGCCGGGCCGCTCGCGCATGGATCTCGCGAGCCTCGCCCAGCACTACGGCGTGCCGTTCGTGCGCGGGCCCGACGAGATCATCGACT
>JBKBNR010000036.1:0-12983 GCA_046295315.1 Hyphomicrobiaceae bacterium | reverse complement strand
AAGGCGGTCGCGGTGGCGGCAGCGCGGCCACCAAACGGCCGGCACCCTTGGCGCCCCGCCCGTCGGCCAACGCCTCGAGCGCCTTGCGACCGCCCGCGGCGTAAACCGCGACCGCCGTGAGCAACTCGCGCAGTTGCGCGGCCGCCCCGGCGTCGAACGGGCACCAGGCGCCGCCGGTGATCCGCGCGATCTCGCGGAAGGCGCGCTCCGCAGTCGGATCGCGGCCCTCCTGAAACAGGAACACCGGCACGCCGAGCAGAGCCAGTTCCCCGGCGCGGCCGCACAACTCGTCGATCGCCTCCTCGCTGGCGTCGCCGACATAGACCAGAGCGTTGACGCGGCCCGCCTCCGCCTCGCGCCGCGCGTGCGCCAGCACCTTGCCGATCTGCGTGTATCCGCCCTGGCAGGACACCGTGCTCATCAGCCGCGCCAGGGCCTCGGGATCGCTGACCCAGCGCGACGCCCGGCACTCTCCGGCGCCGCGGAAATAGACCAATTGAACGTCGAGACCGCCGACCGACTTGACGGCCGCGAACATGTCGGCCTGCAAAGCCAGCGCCATGTCCCAGGTCGGCTGCCGGCTCATGGTAGCGTCCATGGCGAACAGCAGACGGCCGTTGCCGTTCGTGGTCGCCGGGGCGACGGCCTTCATGCGGGCCAAGAACTGCGCGATCTCGGCATCGCTGGAGCGCGCGCCATGGCCAGCCGGGACGGTATCCTTCGCCGCTTGCTCGGCAATCGGTCGGCGCTCATGCGGCGCGACATGTGCCGGTCGGACGGCGGATTCCGTCCGCGTCGGCCGCGATGGTGATTTTTCGTCGCTGCTCATGCTGCTCCCGGGGCTCCGCGTGTGGTCGAAGCCTCACCTGTTCAAGATGGCGATGGCGGGAGCGCGGCGCAACGATCGCCATCAATCCCGCGACAATAGCTCGAAGTTGCCGCCGGTCGCCGTGACGTCGGTTGTGCGCACACGCTCGGTGCTCAATGCCGCCAGCATTTGCGGCCCGCCGGCCTTGGGTCCGGTCCCCGAAAGGCCGTCGCCGCCGAACGGCTGCACCCCTGGTACGGCGCCGATCTGGTTCCGGTTGACGTAGAGATTGCCGACGCGGGCGTGCTCAGCGACGAAATCGGCAACTGCTTCGATGCGGCTGTGCAGGCCGAGCGTCAGCCCGTAGCCGCTGGCGTTGATCTCGTCCACCACGGCCGCCAGCCGGTCACCCGCATAGCGCACCACATGCAGCACGGGTCCGAAAACTTCGCCGCCGATGTCGGCCATGCGCTCGACCTCGTAGATGGCCGGCGTCACGAACGAACCGGGCCGGCCGGCATCCGGCATCGCGATGTCGGCGAGCGTCTTGTGCCGCCGCGACATGGTGAGCTTGTGGGCGTCGATATCGTCCTGCGCTCTGGCGTCGATCACCGGTCCGATGTCGTTTGCGGGATCGAGCGGATCGCCGATGTCGAGGGCTTGCGTCGCCCCGACCAGAAGATCGATGACGCGGGCTGCGATGTCTTTCTGCACATAGAGCACGCGCGCCGCCGAGCAGCGCTGCCCGGCGCTGTCGAACGCGGAACGGATGCAGTCTCGCGCCACCTGCTCGGGAAGGGCGGAGGAATCCGCGATCATGGCATTGATGCCGCCGGTCTCGGCGATGAACGGGATCAACGCGCCGCGCCGCCTGGCGAGGGCCGACTGGATCGCCCATGCCGTCTGAATAGACCCGGTGAACAGGATCGCCTTGACGCGGGCGTCGGCGACGAGCATGGCGCCGGTCGCGCCGGCGCCTGTCAACAGATGCAGGCAGTCCGCCGGCACCCCGGCTTCGTGCAGGATCTGCACGGCGACGTGGGCGGTGAGCGGGCTCTGCTCGGCGGGCTTCGCCAGAACCGGGTTGCCGGCCGCCAGCGCCGCCGCGATCTGCCCGGTGAGAATGGCGAGCGGAAAGTTCCACGGCGCAATCGCCGCGACGGGGCCACGCCCGCGCAAGGCGAGTGTGTTGACTTCGCCGGTCGGGCCTTTGAGGCGGCGGGGCGAGGCCAACCGAGCCCGCGCCGCGCTGGCGTAATAGCGCAGGAAATCGACCGCCTCGCGCACTTCCGCTTCGGCATTGAGCAGCGTTCGCCCCGTCTCGCGGATGATGACGGCCATCAGCCGCGCGCGGTCACGGACGAACATGCGCGCCGCCGCCTCCAGCACATCGGCGCGGCGCTCGGCCGGTGTCATCGCCCAGCGGTGCGCGGCGGCCGTGGCGCTGGCGATGGCCCGCTCGACAATTGCCGCGTCGGCATCGTGCACGGTACCGAGCCGCTCGCGCAGATCGTGCGGGCTGAGCGCGATCCGCCCGGCGCTGCCCGCCGTCTCCGCCTTGCCGTCGACGATGGGGGCGGCGAAGAACGGCATCTCCAGGGCAGATTTTAGTTGAAGCAGAAGTGCCGCCCGCTGCATCGGCTCGGCGAGCGCTACACCCTCGGCCGCCTGCCGCTCGGGCAACAGGATATCGCACGGTTTGGCAAGTGTGAGGTCGGTGGCGATTGCCGCTTTCCCGCCCGCATGCCAGGTGCTGGAAAGTTTCACCACCGGATCGGCGATCATCGCCTCGACCGGGGTCGCGCTGTCCGACAGGCGGTGCACGAACGACGAGTTGGCGCCGTTCTCCAGCAGGCGGCGGACCAGATAGGCGAGCAGATCCTCGTGTTCGCCGACGGGCGCGTAGATGCGCAGCGGGCGGTCGATCTGCGCCTCGCCCAGCGCCGCGGAATAGAGCGCTTCACCCATGCCGTGCAGGCGCTGATACTCGAACGCCGCACTGCCGCCGACGACGTGCACCGCGGCGAGCGATTGCGCATTGTGCGTGGCGAGCGCGGGATAAAACGCATCGCGATAGGTGAGCAGATAGCGCGCCGCTGCGAGGAACGACAGGTCGGTGTGCGCCTTGCGGGTCAGTACGGGGTAATCGGCGAGGCCGGCCACCTGCGCGCGCTTGATCTCGCTGTCCCAGTAGGCGCCCTTGACGAGGCGGACGGGAACGCGCTTGGCCGTCGCTTCCGACATCTGGCGCAGCCAGCGCAGCACCGGCATGGCGCGGCGCGAATAGGCCTGTACGGCGATGCCGAGGCCCTGCCAGCCGGCGAGCGAGGGGTCAGCGAGTGTGGCGGCGAACGCATCGAGTTCGATGTCGAGACGGTCCTGCTCCTCCGCGTCGATGGTGACGGTGACGCCGCGGTCGCGCGCCGCCCGAACCAGCGTCAGCAGTCGCGGTTGCAGTTCGCGGGCGAGGCGCGGCTCTTTGCCGGGCTCGAAGCGCGGATGGATGGCCGAGAGCTTCACCGAGATGTTCGGGCGCGCGACGAGCGCATCGGCGTGAAGTGAACCCGAGAACGGCCCGGCGGCGCGCCCGACAGTCTCGACGGCGTGCATGTAGCGCTCGAAGTAGCGTCTCGCGTCGGCGTCGCTCAGCGCTGCTTCACCGAGCATGTCGTAAGACAGCCGGTGCCCCTTCGCTTCCCACGACGCGGCGCGCTTGATCGCGGTCTCGATGTCGCGGCCGAGCACGAACTGATCGCCGAGCAGTTTCACGGCCTGCCGCAGCGCCTGCCGGATCACCGCTTCGCCGGAGCGCGCCACCATGCGCTTCAGCGTGTCGAGCGGCGCTGATCCATCGCTCTGGCCGAATTTCACGACGCGCCCGGTCAGCATCAGGCCGAAGGTCGACGCGTTGACGAACGTGCTCGACGAGGCACCGAGATGGCGCGACCACTCGCCCTCGCCGATCTTCTCGGCAATCAGCTTGTCGGCCGTCTCCTTGTCGGGGATGCGCAGCAGAGCTTCCGCGAGACAGAGCAGGATCACGCCTTCTTCGCTCGAGAGCCCATACTCGCTCATGAATGCATCGACGCCGCCGTGCCGCGCGTTCGCCGACCGCGTCGCGACCACCAGCCGTCGCGCCAGCTCCGCCGTGCGCCGCGCTTCTTCATCGGACAGCGACGCGCGCTCGATGAGCATGCCGACGAGGCGCGGCTCGTCGATCAGATGATGGCTCGAAATCTCGGTCCGCGTCGGGACGACAGGGTGCGCCGCCGCGCCGCCCGGTCGACGGCCCATGCCGTCCGGGGACGCGGTCGTCGATGCCGTCTGGGACTTGATCTGCAAGGGCGCGGCTCCTTGGGGCGGGGAACTTCGGTCGCGATCGCCTGCTGGTGGCCTTCCGATTCGCGTCGCGGGGCAATGTTAGCAAATCCGGCGACCGCTGGCGTGCTCCACCGCCGGCGTGCTCCGACTCTGCGCGCCGCGCGCCGCCCTTGACGCCGCGCGACGTTGGCCGCAGCTTGCGCCTCCGCCCAAGCCGGCCAGTTTGAACGACCGAGAACTGTTGATGCCGAAGCCCCGACCCGAGCCCCTCAGAACCTTGCGCACCGTCCGCGACCTGCGCCGCGCCGTGCAGCAGATGCGCAAGGCCGGCGAAACGGTGGCGCTGGTGCCGACCATGGGCGCACTGCACGACGGCCATCTGACACTGGTGCGGGCGGCGCGGCGCAAGGCGAAGCGCGTCATCGTCTCGATCTTCGTCAATCCGACGCAATTCGCGCCGACCGAGGACCTTTCGCGCTACCCGCGCGACGAGGCGGGCGATCTGGAAAAGCTGGCCAGCGTCGGCACCGATTTCGTCTGGGCACCTGGTGTCAGCGAAATGTATCCGGATGGCTTCGCCACTCTGATCGAGGTCAAAGGCGCCGCTCTCGGCCTCGAGGGCGAGTTTCGCCCGCATCATTTCGGTGGCGTTGCGACCGTGTGCTGCAAACTGTTCAGCCAGGCGACACCGGATGTCGCCGTGTTCGGCGAAAAGGATTTCCAGCAACTGGCCGTCGTGCGCCAGATGGTCCGCGACCTAGACCTGCCGCTGTCCATCCTCGGCGTGCCGACGGTGCGTGAGAAGGACGGCCTGGCCCTGTCGTCGCGCAACCGCTATCTGACGCCCGAAGAACGCCGCATCGCCCCCGCACTCAACGCCGCCCTGCGCGACATCGCCGAACGGTTGGCGGCCGGCGGGCGGGCCGCGGCGTCGGTCAAAGCCGCGATCGCCGCCGTCGAGCGCGCCGGTTTCACCAAGGTCGACTACATCGCCGTGCGCGATGCCGAGACGCTGGCGGAGTGGGCGCCGAAGAATGGCCGGCCGGGACGCATTCTCGCCGCAGCCTGGCTCGGCAAAACCCGCCTGATCGACAACATCCCCTGCAACTGTCCGACGCCGTGACATCCGTTGCGAACCCGACGAGTGACCGTTCATGACACGCGATACCGCAGAGACGATCTATGGCGCCGTCGTCGGGGCTATCCTGGCGAACGCCTACATCTTTGGCCGCGCATGGTGGGCGGGCGACGCCGCAGCCGGATTCGACGCCGACCTGATCGGCGCGACGCTGGCCGGCGCCATTGCGGGTGCGGTGGCCATGGCGCTGCGGCGCGGGTCACGAGGATAGACCACGAAATACTCGCAACGAACACTGTATGCCAGCCGACCGCGGCGACGGCTTGTTGCATGTTGCGGCGTAGATTGCGGCAAAATCGGTCCGCCGCCATGGACTTGCCTCAACCGAGTGGTCACTGTCGTCGCCGCGTGATAGCGGTCTGGCTTCACCGCCATCCATCGAGACCCGCGAGCGTGCCCGTGTTGCGCCGACGACACCTGCAGATAGTCCTGACCGCCGTCGTTGCGGCGTCGCTGGTTTCCGCTTGCGCCAGCGAGATCGTCCGCCAGGGCATTCCTTCGGCGGAGTTGGCCGAGGAGGCTGTGGTCCACGGTCTGGAGGGCGTGCGATTCTGGGGCGACGAACGTCCCGCCGATCTGCTCGCGGAATTGCGCAGACGGCTGCCCAACATGCCGCGGATCGCCCAGGGGGCAGAGACGATCAAGGGGCGCCCCGTCGTCGAAATCCTGGCGCTCTCCGGCGGCGGCGGCGATGGCGCATTCGGTGCCGGGGTGCTTGCCGGATGGACGGAGCGCGGCGACCGGCCGGAATTCGAGGTCGTGACCGGTGTCAGCGCTGGCGCCATCATTGCGCCGTTCGCCTTCGTTGGTCCGAAGTACGACCACGCCCTGAAAGAGATCTGGACCCGCTATCAGACGTCGCAACTGGTCACCGCACAAATCCTGCCGGGGATACTCGGCGGTTCGGCGCTTACCGATACGACGCCTCTCGAGGCGCTCATCGAGCGCTACGCCAATGCGCAACTGCTTCGCGAAGTCGCCGCCGAGTATCGCAAGGGGCGGATGCTTTTCGTTCTGACCACCAACCTCGACGCCCAGCGCCCGGTGGTCTGGAACCTCGGTGAGATCGCCGCCAGCGGTCATCCGAAGGCGGGAGAGTTGTTCCGCAAAGTCATCATGGCGTCGGCCGCCATACCCGGCGCCTTCCCTCCGGTCGCGTTCAACGTCGAAGTGAACGGAAAGAGCTACGACGAGTTGCATGTCGACGGCGGCACGACGCGCGAAGTCTTCGTCTCACCCGTCGGCGTGCCGTTGAAAGCCTACGACGTGCTCTACAAGAAGCCGCCGATCCGCAGGATCTACATCATCAAGAACGGTAAGATCGCGCCGGAGCAGGAGGTCGTGCCAGCGAAAACCCTGTCGATCGTATCGCGCTCCATTTCGACCCTCATCAAGAGCCAGAACCTCGGCGAACTCTACCGCATCCACCGCTGGAGCGAGGATGCCGGGGCCGAGTTCAACTTCATCGCCGTGCCGCCGACATTCACCGTCGTCGCCAAGCAATTCTTCGATCCCGTCTATCAATCGGCGTTGTTCGAGGAAGGGCGCCGTCTCGGCGCATCCGGCGTACCGTGGATGAACAAGCCGCCGCTTTGATTTGACCGGCTGCGCCGGTCGGTACGGCGCACCGGCGCCGGGCCGCAGTCGCGGCCTGAGCCGGCAAAGCCGGCTGCCCCCGCCCCGATCGGTCGAGCCCTGGCGAGACCGTGAATCGGCGGCGGAAACAAACCGCCCCGATCGTCGCGCGCCTTCGCGCGGCGTGAATCGGTGGCGGAACCAAGTCACCCCGATCGGTCGAGCCCTGGCGAGACCGTGAATCGGCGGCGGAAACAAAATCACCCCGATCGGTCGAGCCCTGGCGAGGCCGTGAATCGGTGGCGGAAGACCAGCCACCCCTACTTCTCTTCGCCGACCGCCTCCGGTGGTGCGAGGCCCTGCAGATAGAGATCGTCGAGGTAGGCGATGAAGCCTTCGATCTGCGGCACCGAGAATTGAAACACCGGCATGTCGGGATGCCCGGACACGAGGCCCTCGGCCAGCGCTTCGGCGAGATCCTCGCTTGGGTAACGATCGACGACGACGCGGAACGGCGGCGCCTCGGCGTGCGGGCTCTGGTCGTTCATCCCGACCGCGTGACAGCGCGCGCAATGCTCGGTGACGATGGCGCGACCGACCTCGGCAAGGCGGCGCTGCTCGGCTTCGAGTTGATCGGAGAGGACCGGATCGAGCGTCATGGCGGGTCCCGCCGACAGCACGGCGAGTGCACCGCCGACCGCCCACGACATCAGCCTAGAACGACTAAGTTTCCTGCACATGGCCGGAGCCTTCCCCGACGGATCGTCAGCCGGATTGTCAACGCTTGAGACCTATGGACTTCAAAATCGCATTCTTGATGACCGTGCTCAGCGTGCGCGACGCCGAGCGCTGCAACTCCTTGGCGATCATCTCGCCCATGCCCTGGTTCCTGCGGCCGGTCGACGGATTGGTGCCGCCGAAAATGACGTCGCCCCACCCGCCGCCGCTGCCGGAGGCTTGCGATTGCGCAGCCGCTGCCTCGGTCCGCTTGGCCAGGATCTCGTGCGCCGATTCCCGATCGACCGCCTCCTCGTACTTGCCGTAGACCGGGCTGTACTCGATGAGGCCCAGGCGTTCGTCCTCACTGACCGGCCCGATGCGGCCTTCCGGAGGACGGATCAACGTCCGCTGCACCATCGACGGTTCGCCCTTGTTCTCGAGCATCGAGACCAGCGCCTCGCCGGTCTTCAGTTCCTTGATGGCGTCTTCCGTCCTCAGCGCCGGGTTGGCGCGGAAGGTCTCCGCCGCTGCCTTGATCGCCCGCTGCTCCTTGGGCGTGAAGGCGCGCAGCGCGTGCTGCAGCCGGTTGCCGAGCTGCGACGACACGGTATCGGGTACGTCGAGCGGGTTCTGCGTGATGAAGTAGACGCCGACGCCCTTCGACCGGATCAGGCGGGCGACCTGCTCGATGCGCTCCAGCAGCGGCTTCGGCGCCTCGTTGAACAGCAGATGCGCCTCGTCGAAGAAGAACACCAGCTTCGGCTTCGCCATGTCGCCGACCTCGGGCAGCGTCTGCCAGAGCTTGGTCAGCATCCACAGCAGGAACGTCGAATAGAGCCGTGGCTTCTGCATCAGCTTGTCGGCGGTCAGCAGATTGACGACGCCGCGGCCGTCCGGCGCGATGCGCATGAAATCCGCGATGTCGAGCGCCGGCTCGCCGAAGAACTTGTCGGCGCCTTGTTCTTCCAGCACCAGAAGGCGGCGCTGAATGGCGCCGACCGAGGTCGCAGCCACGTTGCCGTAGGTCGTCGTCAGCTCCTTCGAGCGCTCGCCGACGTTGTTGATGAGGGCGCGCAGGTCCTTGAGATCGACGATGGGGAGCTTTTCGTCAGCGGCGACGCGGAAGGCGATATTCAGCACACCTTCCTGCACCTCGTTGAGCTCGAGCAGCCGCGACAGCAGCAGCGGGCCCATATCGAGCACGGTGGCGCGGACCGGATGACCGCTTTCGCCGAACACGTCCCAGAGGATCGTCGGGAAGGCGCGGTTCTCGTAGGTTTCGAGACCGATCTGCTGATTGCGCTTGAGGATGAAGTCCTTGGGCTCACCGACCGCGGCGATGCCGGAGAGATCGCCCTTGATATCGGCGGCGAATACGGGAACGCCGGCCGAAGAAAAGCCTTCCGCGAGAACCTGCAGCGAGACGGTCTTGCCGGTGCCCGTCGCGCCGGTAATCAGACCGTGGCGGTTGGCGAACTTGAGATCGAGATATTCCGGCTTGACGCTGGTGCCGAGGTAGATTTTCCCTTCAACCAGCTTCGGACCATCGTTCGACTGCGACATTCTGGCTTCCCTCACCTGCTTGCCGTTCGCCGCACCACGGCAACGCCCGCATCGAAATGGCGACCCGGACAGTGCCTCCGCATGCGACTCGAAACGCGCTTTCCATCAGGGTCTTGGCACGACACCCGGACGGAACGCAAATCCTGGTTGCATGAGCGACATGGCAGCGGGCGGACTGTCCCCAGAACCATTCTCCAGAACCATCGCTCGGGGCAGCGGGTTCGTCCGATGGTCGTAGCCCCCCGTTTCGAACCGATGTTGCGAGTGCGAGCGGAACTATAGACAATTCGGTCTGCCAGTTTTAACCGCCACGATCGCAAAAATCATCAGCCCGACGGGACAACAACCGATGACAGACACGCCCATGCGTCTCGCCGCCGATTTCCCCGCTTCCAGCCGGGAGGACTGGCTGCGGCTGGTCGACAAGGCGTTGAGGGGTGGCGATTTCGAAAAGCGCATGGTGTCGCGCACGGCAGACGGGCTGCGCATCGAACCGCTTTACACCCGCGCCGATGCCTTGCCCCCCGGAGTACACGGCGCCGCGGGCAGCGCGCCCTTCGTTCGCGCTCCTCGCAGCGCGCCCAACGGGCTCGGTTGGAGCATCGAGCAGATGATCGTCTCGGGCGACGCCGAAGCGGTGAACGCGGCCGTGCTCGCCGAACTCGAAGGCGGCGCCAACGGCGTCGTCCTGCGCATCGCCGGCCCTGGTCAGACCGGCATCGCGATTTCGACCGCCGCCGATCTCGCCCGCGTTCTCGACGGAGTCTACCTGGACTACGCCCCGGTCGTTATCGACGCCGGGGCCGCGGCTCGGCAATGGGCTGACGAATTCCGCAAAGCTGCCGAGCGGTTCTCCGTACCGGCGGCGTCGGTCGCGGTCCGTTTCGACCTCGATCCGATTGGCGTGGCGGCGCGCACCGGGCATTCCGTGAAGCCGCTGGCCGCCGCCGTGGCCGATGCCGTCACCGCCGCCCGCGACCTGAAACGCGACTTCGCCGCCAGCCGCACCGTTCTCGTCGACGCCCGTGTGGCGCATGAGGCCGGCGCCAGCGAAGCCCAGGAGTTGGCGTTCGCCGCCGCGTCGATCGTCGCCTATCTGCGCGCTTTCGACGGCGCTGGCGTGGATGTTACGGCCGCCCTCGCCCAGATGACGATTGCCGTCGCGATCGACACCGACCAGTTCACCGGGATCGCCAAGTTGCGCGCCTTGCGCCGTATTGTCGGACGCATCGCCGACGCAAGTGGGGACGCCAACGCCGCGGCGGGTGTGCGCATCGCGGCGACCACATCGGCACGCATGATGACGAAGCGCGATCCGTGGACCAACATGCTGCGCACCACGATCGCAACTGCTGCGGCCTCGTTCGGCGGCGCCGACGCCATCACCGTGCTGCCCTACACCTGGGCGCTCGGCTTACCCGACGCTTTTGCACAGCGCATCGCGCGCAACACGCAAATCGTGGCGCAGGAGGAATCGTCTCTCGGCCGCATCGTCGATCCGGCCGGCGGGTCATGGTACGTCGAACGGTTGACGGACCAACTGGCGCATGCCGGATGGACGGCGTTCCAGGACATCGAGAAGGGTGGCGGCATCCTTGCCGCGCTCGAGACCGGATCGCTGGCGCGCGCCATCATCCGCGTGGCAAGGGAGCGCGACAAGGCGATTGCGACGGGGCGCATGCCACTGACCGGCACTTCGGCGTTCCCGATGCTCGGCGACGACGGCGTGACGGTGAAACCGTGGCCGGCGGCCGCGCCACCCGTCGGCGAGGCACTGATCGAGCCATTGACCGCGCATCGCCTCGCCGCCCCCTTCGAGGACCTGCGCGACGCCGCCGACGCGCACGCCGCGAAGACGGGCAAGCGCGCCACCGTATTCCTTGCAAGTCTCGGCACCATCGCCGACCACACGGCGCGCAGCACCTGGGTGAAAAACCAGCTCGCCGTCGCCGGGATCGCTACCCTTTCGAGCGACGGGTACGCCGACCCGGCAGAGGCCGCCGCCGCCTTCCGTGCGTCACCGGCCTCGATGGCGTGCATCTGCTCATCCGACGATCTCTACGCGATCCATGCCGAGGCGACGGCGAAGGCGTTGATGGAAGCGGGGGCCGTGAAGGTGCTGCTGGCCGGGCGGCCGGGGGACAAGGAGGCGAGCTACCGTGCGGCGGGCGTCGCCGGGTTCCTGTTCGCGGGCCAGAATGCTGTCGAAATCCTCACCGAGTTGCAGCACGAGTTGACGGGATGACCGATCGCCAACCGGCCCGACGCCGCTTGCCCACTTCATGAGGGCCTGCGCCCGATGGCGGCCAGTCTGCGCATGCTTCGCGGCCCGCGCATCAGTACTTCCGCGGTTGCATCTCCACCGGCTTGTGCAGCGCCGCGACCAGGGCGTAGCTGATGATCATCAGCAGGAACCACGCGCCGAGTTTGCCCACTGAGACCATGTGCCATCCAGCTTTCTGGCTCGGATAGACCCATGCGGCAGTGAACGTGCCGATGTTCTCGGCAAACCAGATGAACAGCGCCACCAGAAACAGGCCGAGCAGCATCGGCATGCGCCGGTGCACCTCCCAGACTTTGAAGTGCACCCAGCATCGGGCGAACAAGACCGCCGCGCCGATGAACAGCAGCGGGCGCGTGTCCCATACAAAATGGTGCGCGAAAAAATTGACATAGATCGCGGCCGCCAACAGGCCCAACGCCCATAGCGGCGGGTGACGCGTGAAGCGGAAGTCGAACAACCGCCAGACGCGCGCGATGTACGAGCCGACCGCCGCATACATGAAGCCGGTGAACAGCGGCACACCGCCGATCTTCAGCACTGCGGGCTCGGGATATATCCACGACCCGACGCTGGTCTTAAATATTTCCATCACCGTGCCGACGATGTGGAATACGAGAATGACGCGCGCTTCCTCCCAGGTCTCGAGGCGCGTCACCAGCATCACGGCCTGAATTGCTACGGCGGCAAGGGTGAGGAAATCGTAGCGCGCCAGCATCGCGCCCCGCGGATAGAAGAGGTGCGTGGCGACGAGTAGCGCCAGCATCAGGCCGCCGAACAGACAAGCCCAGCCCTGCTTGATGCCGAAGCGGACGAACTCGTAGGCGAAATGGGGCAGAGGTCCGCGCGACGCCGCAGCCTCGCCGATGCGTTGTTCGGCGGCGATGAATCGCTCCAGCGGTGGCCATGTGCGGGCCGCACTTTGCCGATCGTCACTTTGCAGGTGCTTCTGCATCGCCCCCTCCCATCCGCACTTCTGGCCGAGCCGGCAGCCTTATTGCGGCGGGCTCGCGACGGATGGTGCGAACGTCAGTTCACCCTGTCACCTGGGGAACTGCGGCGGGCGTCGCGGGGCGGCAAACATGGCTCCGGTCTGACGGCGGTCGCCCCGCCGCGACCACTCGACAGCCTGGAGCCCGCGCCGATGACCACCACCAACTCGACCTTCACCACTCGCCTTGCGCTCGCGTTCGTCGCAGGGCTGGCGCTGACGGTTCTGATGTTCGCGTTCGTTCCCTTCATCGCCGCCATGCTGGTCTCGCTCAGATCCCACCCCACCGTCGCGACCACGGTCGGCGGTGAGGTCCTGGCGCTCGGCAAGGCGACCCTTGCGGCCGCGGCGGCGACCGTTTGATCCGCCCGAGCGCTTGTTCCACCGGCATCCCGCCCCTTCACTTGCCTGCGCTTCCTCCCTAAGACTTGGCCGATGCCCCCCGCATCGGCTTTTTTCGTACCCGGCCATCGGTGACGCACTTTCGCAGCAGTTGCCGACCGGCGAGCATGCCTTATGATGCGTCGCAATACCGGTTCGGCCCCAAGATGCGGCCCGTTCGCCCTCGTCGATCAGAGCGGCGGCG
>JBKBNR010000035.1:0-13181 GCA_046295315.1 Hyphomicrobiaceae bacterium | reverse complement strand
CGCTCCCCGAGAAGCCGCCGAAGAGGCTGTTGAAGAAACCGCCGATGCCACCGCCCTCGGGCGCCGTGCCGACGCCGGTTGCCGGTGCGGCCGCGAGCGCGGCGGTCGCGCCGTCCGTGCTGCCGCCGGTCGACGTCTGCCAGCCTGATGTCGCGGCGACGGGAGCCGAGCGCGCCGCCGGTGTCGCCGCGCTCCCCCCGCTTTCCGGGGCGGCGGCTACCCGAGGCGCAGCGGCGGCAGACGCCGCTGCGGCAACGGAGGATGCGCCGACCGGCTCGGCTATACCCGCTTCGCGATACGCTGCCGACCGGTTGGCGGCGGCGTCGTTGCGCTCGGCCTCGGTCAAACCGCCAGGCAGCCAGATGGCATTGGTGAGATCGGGGATGGCTTGCGCCGGTTTGCCGTGCCGGCGGTAGGCGAGCCCACGGTAATAGAGCGAGCGGGCGAGGTCGTTGCTCTTCAGACCACCGTTGGCAATGGCCGTGCTCAGCGAGCCGATGGCATTGGCGAGCTTGCCGGCATTGTAGGCTTCGATGCCGCGCCGCATCGCCACTTCACCCGGAGAGGCTGGGGCATTGGCGGCAGGCTGAGCGGAGACCGCAGCAGCCGACGGCGGTGCGGCCGGAGTGTTCTGTGCCGCGACGTCGCCGTTGCCGAGCGACAGGACCGCCGACAACACGGCCACGCCAGCGGCCACATTCCGAACGCCCATTGTTCGCGACATAGCTTCCCCACCCCGTGGCACTGTCCGATTACCGCTGCGATCACCGCGTTGCGTCGAACGATAGGTTAAGCCCGATCGTGAGGCAATCGGCGCCCAGCCGGCAGGCGGCAACAGCTGCGGCTTTTGCAGCCGCGAAATTCACCTTTGTGGCGGGTGAACCCGGTGAATGGCGCCTTTTTGGGGCGACAGGTCACGCACCGCGCAAGCGACCGCAACCGCGAATCGAAACTCTGCCGCCTGCTGAGCACCGGGCCCGTTATTCCACGGTCACCGACTTGGCGAGATTGCGCGGCTGGTCGACGTCGGTGCCCATCACCACCGCCGTGTGGTAGGCGATGAGTTGGATCGGTACGGCATAGAGAATGGGGTTGGCGAATTCATGTGCCGTCGGCACCTGGATATGTCCAGCCAGCGGACAGCCGGCGGCGCCATCCGGTGCGTTCGAGATCATGATGATCTGCCCCCCGCGCGCCGCCACTTCCTGCATGTTCGACACCGACTTCTCGAACAGATCGTCCATCGGCGCCACGACGATCACCGGCAGCTTCTCATCGATCAGCGCGATCGGTCCGTGCTTCAACTCGCCCGCCGCATAGCCCTCCGCATGAAGGTACGAAATCTCCTTGAGCTTCAGCGCGCCCTCCATGGCCAGCGGGAAGGAGATGCCGCGTCCCAGATAGATCACGTCGCGCGCTTTCGAGAGTTGATGCGCCAGCGCTTCGTAGCGCGGCTCGGTCGTCAGTTCCTCGGTGATATGGCGCGGAACCGCAATCAGCGCGTCGACGAGTTCGCGCTCGCGGGCCTCGTCGATGACGCCCCGCGCGCGGCCGAGCGCGATGGCGAAACAGGCGAGCGCCGTTAGTTGGCAGGTGAACGCCTTCGTCGAGGCGACGCCGATCTCGGGGCCGGCGAGCGTCGGCAGCACGACATCGCTCTCGCGCGCGATGGTCGAAGTGCGCACGTTGACGACGGCGGCGATGCGCTGGCCGTTGGCCTTGCAGTAGCGCAGCGTTGCCAGCGTGTCGGCCGTTTCGCCCGACTGCGAGACGAAGAGCGCGATGCCGCCCTTCGGCAGCGGCGCCTCGCGGTAGCGCATCTCGGAGGCGATGTCGATTTCGACCGGCACGCGCGCATAGCGCTCGATCCAGTATTTGCCGACGAGCCCCGCATAGTAGGCCGTGCCGCAAGCCGAGATGGTGACGCGCGGCACGTCCTTCAGGTCGATGCCGAGATCGGGCAGGCGCACGCGACCTTGCGCCATGTCGATGTAATGCGCGAGCGTGTGGCTGATGACCTCCGGCTGCTCGTAGATTTCCTTCGCCATGAAATGGCGATGGTTGCCCTTGTCCACCAGCAAGGCGCTGGCCTGGCTCTTCACCGGCACCCGCTCGACCTCGCGGCCATCACGATCGTAGATCACCGACTTGCCGCGCGTCAGCACCGCCCAGTCACCTTCCTCGAGGTAGGTGACGGTGTCGGTGAACGGCGCCAGCGCGATGGCGTCGGAACCGAGATACATGTCGCCGCCCGACCCGTTGGCTTCGCCATGACCGATGACCAGCGGACTGCCGAGACGCGCCGCCACCATCAAATCGTCGTGCCCCGCAAAAAGGATGGCGAGAGCGAAGGCGCCGCGCAGTTGCGCCAAAGCGGCCTTCACCGCTTCGACCGGCGTCCGGCCCTTGTCGAGTTCGTGCGTGACGAGGTGGACGACGGCTTCCGTATCGGTATCGCTTTCGAAAACGTGGCCGGCGGCGGTCAGCTCGGCGCGCAGCTCGCGGAAGTTTTCGATGATGCCGTTGTGGACCACCGAGACGCGCGCGCTCATGTGCGGGTGCGCGTTGCGTTCGCTCGGGCCGCCATGCGTCGCCCAGCGCGTGTGGCCGATGCCGATGTGCCCTTCGAGCGGCGCGCCGTGCAACCGGGCTTCGAGGTTGCGCAGCTTGCCCTCGGCGCGGCGCCGCTGCAGTCGGCCACCCTCGACCGTCGCGATGCCGGCGGAATCATAGCCGCGATACTCGAGACGCCGCAGTGCGTCGACGAGATCATACGCCACCGGCTTGGAGCTCAGAATTCCGACGATGCCACACATGCTTTTTCGTCCGTTCTCTCGTTGAACCCCGGCGCCGTCTTTCGGCGGACGGGACTCGAGGCGTTCACCACGCAAGTTCGATGCCGCGGGCGGCCGACCCGGTAATGACCCGACTATTTACCAGCCCCGGCCTTGCGGCGGCTCATCATGGCGCGGAATTTCGATGCCCACCCGAGCCGCTCTTCCTGGGGCGACCGTTCGAGGGCCAGGCTGCCCGCCGCCACATCCTTGGTGATGACGCTGCCCGAACCGACATAGGCGCCGTCGCCGATTTTTACCGGCGCGACGAGCGACGAGTTGGAGCCGACGAAGGCCCCCTCGCCGACCACCGTCTGATGTTTGAAGAAGCCGTCGTAGTTGCAGAAGATCGTGCCGGCGCCGACGTTGGCCTTCGCGCCGACCGTGCCGTCACCGAGGTAGGCGAGGTGGTTGGCCTTCGCGCCTGCTCCCATGGCGACGTTCTTCACCTCGACGAAGTTCCCGATGTGCACGTCCGCACCGAGTTCCGCCCCCGGGCGCAGCCGCGCGAACGGCCCGATGCGGGCCCCGGCGCCGACGCGCGCCCCTTCGATGTGGCAGTTGGCCTTGATCTCCGCGCCGTCCTCGACGCGAACGCCAGGGCCGAAGAACACGTTCGGCTCGATCATCACGTCGCGGCCGATCACTGTGTCGTAGCTGAACCAGACCGTTTCCGGTGCCACGAGTGTCGCCCCGTCCCGCATCACCTCCACGCGACGCCGACGCTGCCAGATGGCTTCGGCTTCTGCGAGCTGATCGCGCGAGTTGACGCCGAGCACCGCTTCCGGCGCACATGTGACGACGCCGGCGCGGCCGCCATCGGCGCGGATGATCTCGACGGTATCCGTCAGGTAATATTCGCCCTTGGCATTGGCGTTGGTGATGCGCGACAGCACGCCGGCGAGATCCGCGACGCGAAACCCGAGCACGCCCGAGTTGCACAGGCCGACCTTGCGTTCGTCCGCGCTCGCATCCTTCTCCTCGCGAATGGCGAGCAGACCGCCGCTGCCGTCCGTCAACAGTCGGCCGTATCCCGAAGGGTCGTCCGGCTCGAAACCCAGCACCGTCACCGCGTCGCCAGCGGCGAGTTGCGCCCTGAGCGAGGCTACGATATCCGGCGTCGTCAGTGGCGTATCGGCATAGAGCACGACCACATCGCCCTTGAAACCGACGATCGCGGGCAACGCGGCTTTGACGGCATCCCCCGTACCAAGCTGGTTCTCCTGCACGAAGATCTCGACGTCCGGAACTTCGGCGCGTGCTGCCTTGCGCACGTCGTCCATACCGGGACCGATGACGACCGCGGTGCGCGTGCTGCCGCTGCCCCGCGCCAGGGCCAGGACGTGCGCCAGCATCGAACGGCCGGCCACCTTGTGCAGCACTTTCGGCATCGCGGACTTCATGCGCGTGCCTTTGCCCGCCGCCAGCACGACTGTCAGGAGTTCCGGAGCACTCAAGCGAACCTCTTCGTGGTGGTGGTGTTACGGCCGCCTTCATAGCCGAATGCCGTAGCGATCACGTTAAACTGTTCGGTCGGCGTGACGCCGAACAACCGCGAGAACCGACCGGGCGGCAGATCGGACCTTCGGTGAGATCGAGCCCGTGACGACCGGCAACAAACCACATGAGTTGAAGCGGAACGGGCCGCCACGCCGCGCTACCGGGCGCGCAGGCGATGCCAGAAAGCCTGTTTCCCCGCAAGACCCGTAGCCGCATCGCATGCGGACTGCCGCGTGTAGCGAGGAGCGAATAGCGCCGCGCCGCCTGCGGCATGACGCCCCGCCATCCACAGCGCCCCATCCACAGCCCGAGGCGGACCGTCGCCGTTCCCGTCGTTGACCATCGGCGGCGACTCACCCAAACGTCAATAGGTGATGCATCCGCAACGCGCTTCGTTGAAGCGTTTCTGCCGGCCGAGCGAAACTCTGCCGAGTGAGGTGTTCATTTCATAACGAGCATTCAACGCGGCATCGAAGTCCGGTTTCTGCGGGTTCTCTCCACGACTCGCTTCGGCTGCGGCCCAGCAAGGTTGGCGATGATGACGACGATGTCTCACACCATGACACTGACCAACCGCCCCGTGACGGTCCGTTCGGCCCGTTCGTCCGTTGGTCAATTACTCTACGTTGTCGGCTGGCTGTTGCTCGGGCTCGCTGCGGCGGCGTATCTGGCGGCGCTCACCGCGCAACCGGATTTCGCGCCCGACTGGTTGACCCGCCGGCCGGTTACCGTGCCCCAGGACAACCAGGGCCAGCGGGCCACGGCGGATGCCGGTTCGGCGCACGCCGCAGCCCTGCGCAAAGAGCTGGCCAGCCGCGAGGCCGAGATCAAGAGGCTTCAGCTCAGGCTCGCGGGTCTGGAACAGGACCTTGCCGACGCACGCCAGAAGATCGAGGCCGCGGCGCTGGCCAACGCCAGCGGATCGGCGCCGGCGACGACCGGCGGCATCGAAATGGTCAATGCTTCTGCGATCGGTATCGACGGCAGCCCTCTGGCGGGGGGCGCGGCCACGCCTCAGCCACCGCTGCCAGAGCGACGCCCGCAGCCACCGGCCTTGCGCCAGTCCGTCGGCGTGCCTGCCGGCGGCGGCGGACCTGGTGGTATCGTCACCGGCAGCGTCGCGGCGCCGGTGGTTGCCGGCAGCACCGATCCGGCGACGGAGCCGGCGGCTTCGCCGGTGAATTTCGCCGCCGCCGTGGTGACGCGGGAGAACGCACCGCAAAGCGTCGGGGTGCGCTTGACCACCGGGCCGTCGATCGACGCCCTGCGCCTGAGCTGGAGTCTCCTGATCGAGCGCCACGGCGCGACACTCGCCAACCTCGAACCGCGCTATGTGGCGGGGGGCTCGTCGCTGGCGCCCTATTCTCTCATCGCCGGGCCGATCGCGAGCGATGCCGCAGCGCGCAAACTGTGCGACGACCTGCGCGCAAAGGGCATCCCGTGCACCGTCGGCACGTTCACCGGCAACGCCCTGTGATCCAAGCTCCGGCAACGCCCTCTGATCCAAGATGTTCAGCCGAACGAAAAGGGCGCCCGGAGGGAAATCCGGGCGCCTCGATCATTTCCGGCTCGGCTGAACGCGTCAGGCCTTACGGCCGCAGGTGTTGACGCCGAGGATCGAGTACGCCGGGCAATAGCCGACGATGCCGGTCAGCAGCGGCACGACGCCGATCCAGCCCCAAACCGCGGCCGGGTAACCGGGGATCTGGCCGAGGGCCAACGCAATCAGGGCAAGCCCTACGACGATGCGCAGGGCGCGATCGATCATTCCGGCATTGGCGGTCATGGGTAATCTCCTCGAGCTGTTGCTCCGGCAGGGCGTTGCCCGTCCGCCGGCGACCTCATCCGGCGCGGATCGTTCCGCGTCACGATCGCCGCCCATCCGGCGCGATCATGGGCTTAATCTAGCGCGAACCGGAGCCTCGTTCCGTGACGGCAATCACAAATTTTAGGCATTCGGTAATAAAAACGCCGCTTGGAAGGGCGGGGGTCAGGTCTCGCTGCCGACGATGGCGCCGAGCCCCAGCCGGTCGAGAATGCGCACGCGCCCGCGCTCGAGAGCAACCAGCCCTTGCGCTTCGAAACGTTTCAGCCGGCGGCTGACGACTTCGCGCGCCGTGCCGATGTCGAGCGCCAATTCCTGATGCGTCTCGGCGACGCTGTCATCCTTGCCGGCGCGTTGCAACAGCCGCGCGGCGAGGCGCGCCTCGGTACGGTGGAACGCCAGTTCGTCCACCAGTCCGACCAGATCGAAAATGCGCCGCGTCTGCACCGCTATGACGGTTTCGCGGAAACCTTCGGACTGGGCGAGCAACTCGCGGAACAGGCCGCGGCTGATGGCGACGCCCTCGATATCGCCGTCGGCGATGCCTTCCGCCTGATAGGGCCGCTCGCCCATTAGGCAGGCGACGGACATGACGCACATGTCGCCCGGACGAACGCGATAGAGCTCGATCTCGCGGCCGGTTTCCGACACCATGCGCACGCGCACCGTGCCCCTCGTCAGCAGCACGAGACGCTCGCATGCCTGCCCCGGTTGGAACAGAACCGTGCCGCCGGGCGCGGCGACCGGCTCGTTGCGACCGGCGAGAAGTTTGATCGCCGTCGCGTCCAATCCCGGCAATGCGTTGATGCCGGACGACCGTTCGATCAAAGCCACGTGTCCAACCCTCGCTTCTCCAACGGATCGACAGCAGTTACGTGCGCGCCCAGATCACAGATCGGTTGCCGAAAACGTGTCACAGACCTGCATCTGGCCGCCCTGGAAGCCGCGCTTGAACCAGCGCACGCGCTGCGCGGACGTGCCGTGCGTGAAGGCATCCGGCACGACATAACCCTGCATGCGCTTCTGGATCATGTCGTCGCCGATGGCGCTTGCGGCGTTGAGGCCTTCCTCGATGTCGCCCGGCTGCAAACGGTTGTTGAGCTGGTGGTTGAGCGTTGCCCAGACGCCGGCAAGGCAATCGGCCTGCAACTCCATGCGCACCTGCAACGCATTCGAGTCGCGCTCGTTCATGCGCTCTTTCAGGCTCTGCACCTTGCCCGCGATGCCGAGCAGCGTCTGCACATGGTGGCCGACCTCGTGGGCAATGACATAGGCTTGAGCGAAATCGCCGGGCGCCTGGAACTTGCGCTTCAACTCGTCATAGAACACGAGATCGACGTAGATCTTCTGGTCGAGCGGACAATAGAACGGTCCCATCGCCGATTGTCCCGTGCCGCAGGCCGTGCGCGTGGCGCGCGAGAACAGCACGAGACCGGGCTCCTTGTATTTTTTGCCGAACTGCTCGAACACCTTGTTCCAGACGTCCTCCGTGTCGGCCAGCACGCGCTTGACGAACGTGCCCATCTCGTCGTTGGCGGCGGGAACCTGCTGCGTCTGGCCGCCGCTGCCACCCGGCAGCCCCGGAATGTCGAACGGATTCGTGCGATTGGCCGTCGGCCGCTGCTGCGTCTGCGGCAACTGCGGGACATCGAAGCCCGGAGCGCCGCCGCGCAGCAGATCGAGCGGATTGACGCCGAAGAACAGCATCACGGCGCCGAGAATGAGCAGCGTCGTGAGGCTGAACCCGCCCTTGCCGCCGATCGGGATCTGCACGCCGCGACCACCGGGCATGCCGAAACCGCCGCCGCCGCTCTGGCCACGCCGGTCCTCGACGTTCTTGCTCAGGCGGTCGTTCTCGTCATAACGCATGGCTGACGCTCCAAAGTGCCGGACACGCTTTCCGAGACGTGGCCTTGGCCGATCTCAATGAAAATCCTGCCCAATCGAAGGCGGCCGGGCAAGCATCGGGGTGGAAGCCCTCAACGCTCGCGCCGCTCGCGCCACATAAGTACACGCTGCCGCCGCTGACACAAGCCGGTCGGAGGACATAGCTTTTCTCGGCTCCAGAACACCGCGGATCGTGCCTCAGCGCGTCCTGGCGCCAGCCTCGAACGCGGCGGCGATGGCCGCAAAGGCAGGCTTCGGCGCCAGCCGCTCGTCGAAGGGCAGCGGCCGCGGCTGGCGCGGGAACAGCGCATTCTCAGCCCTCGCCACCTCATGATACCATGTGTAGCGGTCGGCGAGCCCCCAGGTCGTGACCCCGGTGAGTTGTGGCACTTGGAGAACCGCGTCGAGAAATTCGCGATAGTGCCGCGCCACTTGCCCGTCGCGGTTTGCCAGCGTCCCGGTCATGGCGGCATCATCGACATCGAGTTCCGTGATTTCCAGCGCTACGCCGAACGCCGCCAGACGGCGCATCAGGTCCGCGTAGTCGTGATGATCGAGGCCGAACTGCGGCTGGACGTGGCCCTGCAATCCGACCGTATCGAGCGGCACGCCGCTGTCCTTCATCCGTTCGACGAGGCCGAGCAGCGCCGGTCTGACCGCCGCGCCGATCCAATCGCGGCGCTCGCAGAACGCTTCGTTGAGCATCAGCCGCGCTTTCGGGTCGGCCGCCCGCGCGCGGCGGAACGCCCGCTCGACGTAATCGGGGCCGAACGCCGCATACCACGGCCCCTTGCGCCATGTCCCGGGCTCCTTGTCCCATGGTGCGAACGGCTCGTTGACGACCACCCACTGCGCGATGCGGCCCGCGTAGCGCGGCATCACCTCGTCGATGTGCGCATCGAACAGATAGCGGATGCGGGCGAGGCTTTCCGTTTTCAGCCAGGCCGGTGGCCAGTCGTTCCAGAACAGCACCGCGGCGGTGAACGGCAGCCGCGCTTCCTCCGCAAACCGCAGCAGGCGGTCGGCGCGCGTGAAATCCGCTTGCGGCCCGGAGTTGCGCAACCAATCGTATTTGAAGGCGTTGGTGTTGCCCGTGTGCGTCGAGTGGCGGCGGATCAGCGCGCCATAGTCCGGGTCCTCGACGGCCTCGAGGTCGAACGCGGCGCCGAACGCGATGCCGCAGCGCCGGGCAAGTGCGCCGAGGCTCGGTGTCTCGGCTTGCGCGCGCCCCGCCACAGGACCGGCGATCGCCCCGGCAATCGCTCCAGCCACGACCTGCCGCCGGTTCAACGGGCCCGTCGGGCTCATCGCTCGGCGGCCTCTCTGCTCGCGGCCGTCTTGGGGCCCTCATCCCGCGGCGGCGGCAGTTCCTTGCGTGCCCCGGCTTTGCCATCGCCTGCGCCGCTGGCGGGCGGCTCACCGGTGCGCAGCAACGCTTTCACGGCGCGCGACGCCGCAACGACCTTCTGGTTCGCATAGGCCTCGTGGTTTTTCTCGATCTCCTTGAGGTCATAGCGATAGTTGACCATCAGTCCGTGCGCCTGCGCCATGCCCTTCTCGGAAAGATCGGCGAGGAAATTGATCCGCTCCAACCGCGCGCCGTTGCCGAGATGGAACCGCGCGACGGTGTCGAGCGGCTTGCCGTCCGACCGTTTGGCGAGCAGGAAGTAGTGGGCCGCCATCGCCAGCAGCGGATCGCGCACGGCCGCGGTGGCGCGCTCCTTCGATTGCCAGCGTGCCCGGCGCATCAGGGCGAGCGCCGCCTTGTCCGTCGCGGGCAGCGTCGCCAAGACGGCCTGCGCCTCGCCGCCCGCCAGCCAGCGGGCAAAACCCGGCACTGGCGACAGCGTGACGAAGGTCTTCAGCGACGGCAGTTCGCGCACCAGGTCTTCAACCACCTGTTTTATGAGGAAGTGACCGAACGAAATGCCTTTCAGGCCGTCCTGGCAGTTGGAGATCGAGTAGAAAACCGCGGTCGTCGGCGCCTCGATCGCCGTGTCGCGGCGCGGTGCCGTCAACAGCGGCCCGATGGCATCGGAAATCTCGTGCGTCAGCGCCACCTCGACGAAGATCAGCGGATCGTCGATCAGCGATGGATGGAAAAAGGCGAAGCATCGCCGGTCGTTCTGGTCGAGACGGCGGCGCAGATCATCCCAGCCGTCGATGGCGTGCACCGCTTCATACGCGATGATCTTTTCGAGGATCGCCGCCGGCGTCTGCCAGTCGATGCGGCGCAGCACCAGGAACCCACGGTTGAACCAAGAGTGGAACAGGTGTTTGAGGTCCTCGTCCACCAGCGCCAATTCGGGTGCCTCGTCGAGCAGATCGAGCAGATCGCGGCGCATGGCGACGATCCCGGCCGTGGCGCCTGGGGCGAGGTTCAAGCGACGGAAGAACTCCTGCCGTGGGCTTTCGACGGCCTTCTGCAGACGCGACATGGTGTCGGGACCGGGCGACGCGGCATAAGCGGCGGCGGCGGCGGCGGCGGCATCGGGTTCCATGTCGGCGGCGAGAAAGGCGAAGAATTGGCGCCGGCCGTTGGCATCGAGCCGCTGGTAGCAGGCGAGGATCTGGCGCGCCAGCGCCACGCCCGATGCTTCGCCGCGTCCCGAGGCCAGCGCTTTGGCCAGCGCCACCACGTCGTCGTTGCCGGACGCCTGGAAGAGCGACTTCGGGAGCAGCGAGCGGCCCTGCTCGGCGACGGTCGTCATAAGTTCCTGCAGGAACGAGACGTTGACGGGGTAGATCGTCGGCGGCGGCATGGCGGTCCCATCCGGTGGTTCGAGCCGATGGTCGGTGAGTCTGTGGTCAGTCTAACAGCGGTTTTGCACTGCAACCAAACCACAATTCGTTCGAATCGTTCCGGGTTCTCTGGCGGCCTTACAGCCGCGCCGAGGGCGCGCACCGCCGCCGAAGGGGTCGTCACCTGAAAAAGTTGATGACTTGTTAACCAAATCGGTGGACGATTCGCCCATTCACCCCGCCACCCGCCCGCCGCATGGACATTCCCCCATGACCCAACTGCATCTGCCCATCCGGCGCATATCGAGCCTACCCGAGGCGCGCAACGACACCGGCCGCGTGGCGTTCTGCGGACCCTATGTGCTGTCCGCGATCACCGGCTTTCCCATCAGCCGCGTCGAGGAGGTGATCCACGAACATCGCGCGCTCACGCCCGGCAGCGACAAGAAGATCGTCGGCACGCACGCCGCGGAGGTCAGCGCGGCGCTGGCCCGCTTCGGCTACCGGATGCAACTGGTCGAAAACTACATGCCGCTGGAGCGCAAGGCGCGCCCCACCCTGTGGTCATGGATGCAGAAGCCGCGCAACGCCATGGCGCATTACATCCTGGCGATCCACAAGGGCAAGGAAGGCCACTGGATTCTCGTCAAGGGCGTGAAGCTCTGCGACACCTACACCGAAGGCCGCTGGACCTTCGTCTGCGACGGCCCGCACCGGGGCTGCCGGATCATGGAAGTGTTCGAAGTCCGCCGCGACCTGGAGGCGTGAGGCGCGACACGCAGGGCCCACGACACGATACCGGCGACCGGCCACGCGCATCCGAGGGGGACTTGCAGGCGAGTTGCACGGCGCCCCGGCGCCGAACGGCAAGCCCCGCTAGCGCTTGCCGCCCGGTTAGCGGCGCCTGCGCGTCTCCCAACGGTCGAAGGCGCGCTGCTCGGCCGGGCTGCACCACGGATTGCCATAGAAGCCATAGCGGCCGACAATGCGCGTGCAATCCTTGACCGGCGCGCGCCCGCCATCGTGAGCGCTGGCGGACCGGCGCTCGCCGTAACTGCCCGCCACGACGGGCACGGCCGAACCCAGCAGAGCCACCGCAGCCAGGACCATTGGGATTTGATGTGTCATGGCGACAGAGATGGCCCGCAGGCTCGGCTGCGTCAAGCCGCCGACACCGTTACCCTCGTCCACCGTCCAAGCGCGTGGGAGGGACCGCCGCTCAGTCCTTCGCCCGCTCGACGTATTCGCCCGTCGCGGTCATGACGATGACGCGGGTGCCCGAGCCGATATGCGGCGGCACCATGATGCGAGCGCCGTTCGAGAGGATCGCCGGTTTGTACGACGACGACGCCGTCTGGCCTTTGACCACCGGGTCCGCCTCGACGATTTCAAACGTCACGCGCTGCGGCAGTTCGATGGCGATCGGGTTGCCCTCGTGCATCGACAGCGTGCAGGTCATGCCTTCCTGAAGCCACTGCGCCTGATCGCCGATGACATCCTTCGGCACCGCGACCTGCTCGAAGCTCTCCGGGTGCATGAACGTGTAGCCCATGTCGTCCTCGTAGAGATAATTGTAGTCGACCTCCTCGACGTGGGCGCGCTCGACCTGATCGGTGGTGCGGTAGCGCTCGACCACCTTGACGCCGTCGGCGATGCGGCGCAGTTCGAGGTGCGTGACGGGCGTACCCTTGCCGGGGTGAATGTTCTCGGCATGCATGACGACGGCGAGGCGGCCGTCGAGATCGAGCACGTTGCCCTTGCGGACCGAGGAAGCGATGATCTTGACCACGGACGTGTTCTCCAGAACCTGGTTTCCCGGACGCTCGCGCCCGGAACGGCAGCGGCGATGAGCGGGGATCGGCGGCGTTCATACTCCGTCCTTGCCGAAACGCCAAGCGCGGCGGATTGCCGAGTGCGACGTCGCACCGAGCCTGACGACATTCAGCCGGAGGCACAGCGTCACAGATGTCCAGCGACAGCCCTTGGTGGGATAAGCAGCGCCACGCCGACCGCCGCGGGCTTCTGCACACTCGAGCCCGTATCAAGTCCGCCATCCGCGCCTACTTCGAGGAGCAGGGGTTCATCGAGGTCGAAACAGGCTGCCTGCAGGTGTCGCCCGGCAACGAGACGCACCTGCATGCCTTCCGCACCGAGCGCATCGGCACCAACCTCGAACGCACGCCCCTGTACCTCCACACGTCTCCCGAGTTCGCGTGCAAGAAGCTGCTGGCGGCGGGCGAGCAACGCATCTTCACGTTTGCGCCGGTGTTCCGCAACCGTGAGCGCGGCCCTCTGCACGCGCCCGAATTCACCATGCTCGAATGGTACCGCGCCGGCGCGCCCTACGAGCAGCTCTGGCGCGACTGCGCAAGCATCCTGGAGATCGCCGCGAG
>JBKBNR010000034.1:0-13438 GCA_046295315.1 Hyphomicrobiaceae bacterium | reverse complement strand
ACCAGATCGGGTTCACCACCAACCCACGGCATTCGCGCACGGCACCCTACTGCACCGACGTCGCCAAGATGGTCGAGGCGCCGATCTTCCACGTCAACGGCGACGACCCGGAAGCCGTGGTGCACGTCGCCAAGATCGCAACCGAATTCCGGCAGAAGTTCCAGAAGCCGGTGGTCATCGACATGGTCTGCTATCGCCGCTTCGGTCACAACGAGACCGACGAGCCGATGTTCACGCAGCCGCGCATGTATCGCGCCATCAAGAATCACCCGACCGCCGTCGAGATCTACTCGAAGAAGCTGATCGCCGAAGGCGTCATGACGGCGGAGGAGGTGGACGTCATGAAGGCCGCCTTCCGCGCCCATCTGGAAGCCGAGTTCGCCAACTCCGACAGCTACAAGCCGAACAAGGCCGATTGGCTCGACGGCCGCTGGTCACAGATCGGGTTCGCCGAAGACGAGGCGAGGCGCGGCGACACCGGCGTCGCGCTCGACAAGCTGAAGGAACTCGGGCGGCGGATGACCACCATCCCCACCGACTTCAACGCCCACAAGACCGTCGTCCGCCTGCTCGACAAGCGGCGCGAAATGATCGAGACCGGCGTCGGCATCGACTGGGGCATGGCCGAGCATCTTGCATTCGGTTCGCTGTGCGCCGAGGGCTTTCCGGTTCGGCTGTCGGGACAGGATTGTGAGCGCGGCACCTTCTCGCAGCGCCACTCCGTTCTCATCGACCAGGACACCGAGCGCCGCTGGACGCCGCTGCGCCACCTGTCGCCGAACCAGGCCCGCTTCGAAGTTATCAACTCGATGCTCTCGGAAGAAGCCGTGCTCGGCTTCGAGTACGGTTACAGTCTTGCGGAGCCGAACGCGCTGACGCTATGGGAGGCTCAGTTCGGTGATTTCGCCAACGGCGCGCAGGTAATCTTCGATCAGTTCCTGTCGTCGGGCGAGCGCAAGTGGTTGCGCATGTCGGGGCTCGTGTGCCTGCTGCCGCACGGTTACGAGGGCCAAGGACCGGAGCACTCCTCCGCGCGTCTCGAGCGCTTCCTGCAGCTTTCGGCCGAGGACAACTGGCAGGTCGCCAACTGCACCACGCCGGCCAACTATATCCACATCCTGCGCCGGCAGTTGCATCGCAAGTTCCGCAAGCCGCTGATCCTGATGACGCCGAAATCGTTGCTGCGTCACAAGCGCGTCATCTCGGGAATCGAAGATTTCGTCGAGGGCAGCACGTTCCACCGCGTCCTGTGGGACAGCGCCGACCGCACCATGCGCGCCTCGAGCGACGAGAAGATCGTGTTGAAGCCCGACAACGAGATCAAGCGCGTCGTGCTGTGCACCGGCAAGGTCTACTACGACCTCGTCGACGCACGCGAGGCGGCCGGCATAACCGACACCTACATTCTGCGGGTCGAGCAACTCTATCCGTTCCCGGCGCGCACGCTCATTCAGGAGATCGGTCGCTTCCGCAGCGCCGCCGACATCGTCTGGTGCCAGGAGGAGCCGAAGAACATGGGCGCCTGGTCGTTCATCGAGCCGAACCTCGAGTGGGTGCTGGCGCACGTCGACGGCGCCGTCAAACGTGCCCGCTACGCCGGACGTGCGGCGTCCGCCTCGACCGCGACCGGTCTCGCGAAGAAGCACCTCGAGGAACAGAAGGCACTGACCGCCGACGCTCTCGGCGCCTGACTTTCCAACGCGGGCCGGTACAGACTCTGCGCTCCCGGCCAGGACGACCAGCAAAGAGGACGGCTGATACATGGCAATTGAAATCCGGGTTCCGGCGCTCGGCGAATCCGTGGCGGAGGCCACCGTCGGCAAATGGCTGAAGAAGGCCGGTGATGCCGTGAAGGTCGATGAACCGCTGGTCGAACTGGAAACAGACAAGGTGTCGGTAGAGGTTCCGGCGCCGGCAGCGGGCGTGCTCGCCGAAATCACGGTCGAAGCCGGCAGCACCGTCGCTGTCGGAGCCGTGCTCGGTCATCTGCGCGAGGGCGCGGCGGGTGCCGCAACGCTCGCCACACCGCCGCCCGCTGCGCCAGCGCTGGCGCCGGCACCTGCGCCCGCCGCTACGAAGGCATCGCCCGAGCCGGTGAAGATGGAAAGCGCCGGGACAGCGCAAGCTGCGAACGCTGGCGGCGGTATGCCGCCGTCGCCTGCCGCGCGCAAGGCGCTGGAAGAATCCGGTCTGTCGTCGAGCGATGTGCAGGGCTCCGGCAAGCGCGGCCAAGTGCTGAAGGAAGACGTTGCCGCCGCGATCGAGCGCGGCACGCCGTCTGCTGCCGCGACGTCGTCGCCCGCCGCCGCATCGTCCAACGCCGACACCCGCAAAGAACCTGTCGCCTATGTGCCGGCGGTTCCGGCGACCGTCGCGGCGGCCCAAATGCGCGCCCCGTCCACCACCGCGGACGCGGCGCGCGAAGAGCGCGTGAAGATGACCCGCTTGCGCCAGACCATCGCGCGGCGCCTGAAGGATGCGCAGAACACCGCCGCCATGCTGACGACGTTCAACGACGTCGACATGGGCAACCTGATGGCGCTGCGCAGCCAATACAAAGACCTGTTCGAGAAGCGACACGGCGCCAAGCTCGGCTTCATGGGCTTCTTCGCCAAGGCGTGCATTCAGGCGCTGAAGGAAATTCCGGCCGTCAACGCCGAGATCGACGGCAACGATCTCATCTACAAGAACTACTACCACATCGGCGTCGCCGTCGGCACCGAGAAGGGCCTCGTGGTGCCGGTGGTGCGCGAAGCCGACCGCCTGTCGATCGCCGAGATCGAGGGCCGCATTGCCGACTTCGGACGCCGCGCGCGTGACGGCAAGCTCGGCATCGAGGACATGCAGGGTGGCACCTTCACCATCTCCAACGGCGGCGTCTACGGCTCGCTGCTCTCGACCCCGATCCTCAACGCGCCGCAGTCGGGCATTCTCGGCATGCACCGCATCGAGGAGCGCCCAGTCGTGCGCGGCGGCCAGGTCGTCATCCGCCCGATGATGTATCTGGCGCTCAGCTACGATCACCGCATCGTCGACGGCAAGGAAGCCGTGACGTTCCTCGTCCGCGTGAAAGAGAACCTCGAAGACCCGCAGCGGTTCATTCTGGAGCTTTGATTCGAACGCCGCCAACTCGTCCACGAGTGCAATCGACCTGACCGAAAGCTCGACCCAATGACCACCACCACCTACGATCTTGTCGTCATCGGCACCGGCCCCGGCGGCTATGTGTGCGCCATCCGGGCGGCGCAGCTCGGGTTGAAGGTCGCCGTCGTCGAGAAGCGTAAAACGCACGGCGGCACCTGCCTCAACGTCGGCTGTATTCCATCGAAGGCGCTGCTGCACGCCAGCGAGCTTTACGAGGAAGCGGCCCACGGCTTCGCCAAGATGGGCATCGAGGTGACACCGAAGCTCGACCTGGCGCGCATGATGGCGTTCAAGGACGAGGGCATCAAAGGCAACACCGACGGCATCAACTTCCTGCTCAAGAAAAACAAGATCGACGCCTTCCACGGCACCGGCCACATCGTCGCCGCGGGGAAGGTGGAAGTGACGAAGGCCGAAGGTGGCACGGAAATGCTGGCGACGAAAGCCATCGTCATCGCGACGGGCTCGGATGTCGCCAAGCTGCCCGGCATTACCATCGACGAAAAGCAGGTGGTGTCGTCCACCGGTGCGCTGGAATTGACGAAGGTTCCGGCGAGCATGATCGTGATCGGCGCGGGCGTCATCGGCCTCGAACTCGGCTCCGTCTGGCGCCGCCTCGGCGCTAAGGTAACTGTGGTCGAATATCTCGACCGCATCCTGCCCGGCACCGATCTCGACGTCGCCAAGCAGTTCCAGAAAATCCTCGCCAAGCAAGGCTTCGAATTCATCCTCGGTTCGAAGGTGACGGCCGTCGACCGCAGCGATCTCGGCTGCTCGGTCACGATCGAGCCCGCCGCTGGCGGCGAAGCCAAGAGGCTCGTGGCCGACGTGGTGCTCGTCGCCATCGGCCGCGTACCCTACACACACGACCTGGGCCTTGCCGAAGCCGGGGTGCAACTCGACAACCGGCGCCGCGTCGTCGTCGACGCCCACTACCAGACCAACGTCAAAGGCATTTACGCCATCGGCGATGTGATCGCCGGTCCGATGCTGGCGCACAAGGCCGAGGACGAGGGCATCGCGGTGGCCGAAATTCTCGCCGGGCAAGCCGGGCATGTGAACTACGGGGTCATTCCCGGCGTCATCTACACCGCGCCCGAGGTGGCGACCGTCGGCCGGACCGAAGAAGAACTGAAAGAGGCCGGCATCACCTACACGGTCGGCAAATTCCCCTTCATGGCCAACGGCCGCGCTAAGGTGAACCGCACCACCGACGGCTTCGTGAAGGTGCTGGCCGACGCCAAGACGGATCGCATTCTCGGCGTGCACATGATCGGCCCGCACGTCGGCGAGCTGATCGCGGAAGCCGCCGTCGTCATGGAGTTCGGCGGTTCCGCGGAAGACTTGGCACGCATCTGCCATGCTCACCCGACGCTCAGCGAAGCGGTGAAGGAAGCCGCCCTCGCCGTCGACAAGCGAGCGGTGCATTTTTAGTTACGGACACGCGAGGTGACGTCGAACGTCATCTCCAACGACGGCGCACGTTGATGCGACGGCGCACCGGCGCCGGGCCGCAGTCGCGGCCTGAGCGGCCGTCGGCCGCTGAGCGAGCGCTGCGTTTTGGGTTGCGGACACGCGAGGTGACGTTGAACATCATCTCCAACGACGGCGCACGTTGATGCGACGGCGCACCGGCGCCGTCAGCCCTTGGCCGCTGAGCACGCTGCGCGTGCTGGACCAGCACTCCGATCGTCGCGCGTCTTTGCGCGGCGTGAATCGGCAGTGACAAAAACTACTCCAGCGGCGTCAGCGTGTAGCCCGCTTGCCGCAACAGGTTGACGATGCCGCGCGCACCCGGCAGGTGCAGCGCCCCGACGGCGATCAGCGTGCGGCCCTTGGCGAGCAGCGGCAGCGCCCGCGCCGTCATCGTTTCGTTGCGCTCGGTCACGACGCTCTTTTCGAACGCCGTGAAGGCCTCACGGCCAATTCCGACGCGCTCGGCAAACGCCACTTGTGCTGGCCATGCTGCCGCGATATTGCGCGATGTGTAGAGCTGCAACAACGTCTCCATCTGATCGTCGGTGCGATGCGCATACGCAATGTTGACACGCAGCATCTGCAATTGCTCGCTCTCCGGTATCGACGACAATGCCGCGAGTTGGCTTTCGATGGTTTCTAATCCGACGATACGCTTGCCGCTGCGTCTGGCCACCTCTGCTATCCTGGCGTCGAGCACCGGTTCACCCGAGTTGACCTTGCGGCGCTCGCAATCCGACACCGACATGATGAGCGTTGCGACCCAAGGGCGGAACATGCGCGCCGCCGGTTCCGGCACCCCGGCCCGCGCCATGGCAACGGTCAGCGTCTGGAATTCGGCCGGCGCCAGCAGCTTGTCGAGGCTTTGGCCGGCGCCCAGCAGGGTGAGGTTGCCCGACTTGGCCATCGCGGCTTGCGTCGCCTCTGCCGAAACGTCCGCCACTTCGAGCGCCACGGTGCCGACTTCGTCCAAGGCCTGTGTCAGGCGCGGCGAGAACGCCGTCACGCGCTCGTCCGTCAGATGGATCGTGCCGAGCAGATATGACGGCGCGATGCCGCCGCGCTCGATTTTCCACAACACGGCTCCGGCATTGATCGTGGATGCGGCCTCGGCTGCAACTCGACTGGCGAGGTCCGGCGCAATGACGCGCAACTCATCGAGCATGTTGTTGCCAGCGCAACGGCCAGCGGCACTGGCCGTGATCGGCGACAGCGCCAGCAGCGCGGCCGCCAGCGGCGGCGCCCATCGACTGACGGCACGTCGAAGCCGTGTGCTGACCGTTGTTCGCATCGCATTCCCTTGGTTCGGTTCATGCTTTGGGTGCAGTTCGCAGCTCAGCGTCGCGGGTGTGCCGCGTCGTATACCGCCAGCAGTCGCTCGCGATCCACTTGCGTATAGACCTGCGTCGTCGAAAGCGAGGCGTGGCCTAATAGTTCCTGAATCTGGCGCAGATCCGCACCCGCCGCCAGAAGGTGCGTCGCGAACGAATGGCGCAGCGCGTGCGGCGTCGCCGTGTCCGGGAGTTCGAGGTCCTCACGCATCCGCTGCATGGCGAGTTGAATGAGGCGCGGCGACAGCGGACCGCCTTTGGCACCGAGAAACAGCGGCGTATCCGGTGACCAGGAATACGGGCACAGCGACATATAACGCGCGATGGCCCGCTGCGTCACCGGCAGCACCGGCACCATGCGTTCCTTGCCGCCCTTGCCCTTGATGATGACGACATCGCGGCCCTGCACCGGCGCATCCGCGCGCGTGATGCCCAGCGCCTCGGAAATGCGCAAGCCCGAGCCATAGAGCAGCAGCAGCACCGCCACGTCGCGCGCCGCCACCCAATCGAGTTCTGCCGTCATGCTCCCATCCCGCACCACGTCCGCAGCGTGCTCCACCGTCAGCGGCTTTGGCACCGAATGCGGCACCTTCGGCATGGCGACGCGCGTCACCGACCGGTTGGCGATGCCGCGATCGGCTTCGAGCCACCGGAAGAAGGTGCGAAGTGCCGAAAGTGACCGCGACAGCGAGCGGCTGACAGCGCCGTCCTTGCGGCGCCGGGCGAGGAATGCCCGGATGGTGCGAACATCCAGTGCCGCGATGTCGGCGAGGCAGGGTTTGTGGCCGCGCGACTCGGCGAGATACGTCAACAGTTGGCGCAGGTCCCGCTCATAGGCGGCGAGCGTCTCGCGCGTGTAGCCGCGCTCGCGTTCGAGATGAGCCAGCCAGTCGGCTGCCGTCCGCTCGAGGTCGGCGCCGAGGTCCAAACCCGGAGTGTCCGCTGTGCCGCTCATCCCAACCTTCGCCCACCCACGTCTGCAGGTGCCTTAAACGGCCTGCGTTACCCGTTTGCCAAGTTCGCCGGAATTTAAGACGATTCGTAAGTAATTTCTTGCAACGCCATGAAAATGGTATCGAACTATTCACTCCGCACATTCAATATCTCGGCCATCCGTATTGTCCGCATTCCGATTTTTTGTGCAGCTCGTGTGGAGTTGAGTACGCAGATGCCTATCCGCAATTTCACCCGAGTTGCGCTTTTGGCCCTCGCCGTTTCGGGCGGAAGCGCCTCCAGCATGGCCGACGCCACGTCCACCATGACATTCCGTGCCGGGTGCGAAACGGGCGAGCGCATTGCGATTGCGGCGGTCGGAGACTTGCTGTTCCACAATGCGTTGCAACGGCAGGCGCTCACTCCGGGCGGCAGCTACCGCGACTTCTGGCGCTCTCTCGAACCGGTCCTGGCGGGTGCCGACCTCACCTATGGCAACCTCGAAGGCCCCGTCGCGGACGGCGTCTCGATTACCGGCGGCATCGTGAGGGACCCCGGCCGGCGCTGGGATGGCAACGTCTACGGCGCACCGCGTGGCGCGCTCAACTTCAACTACCATCGATCCGTGGTGAGCGATTTGGTCGCCAGTGGCTTCGATGTCGTTTCGACCGCCAACAACCACGCCGCCGACCGTGGTCCGCATGGCCTCGACCGCACGGTGGCGTCGCTGGAAGCCGGCGGCCTCCCTTTCACTGGCACCCGCCATCGCAAGTCCTACCCGGACCGCCGATGGGCCGTGACAACGAAAGCCAATGGCTTCACCGTCGCCTGGATCGCCTGCACCTATTCCACCAACGGCATGCCCGACCGTCACGGGCAGGTGCTCGATTGCTACAAGCACCGCGACAAGGTCTTCGAGGAAATCCGCTGGAACGCCGCCGACCCGGATGTCGACGCGGTGATCCTGACGCCGCACTGGGGCGTCGAAAAAGCGCCGTCACCGCTGAAGAGCGACCGCCATTACGCGCGCGCGGCCATCGAGGCTGGCGCGACCGCGATCATCGGCACGCACCCGCACGTTCTGCAGGGTTGGGAGAAAATCGCGACGGAGAACGGCCGCGAGGGACTCGTCATCTACTCCACCGGCAATTTCATCTCAAATCAGGTTTCGGACGATCAGCGCACCGGCATTGTCGCCGTAATCGAGTTGACGCGGCGCGAAGCTGGCGGCAAGGCCGAATTGTCGGCCGCCGGTTTTGTGCCAACATGGGTGGAACGCGGCCGCCACCGGGTCACCGAATTGCAGGTGGACCGTACCCGCGGCGCGCGCGGCTTCCCAGCGCCGCTGCGGCGCCTGCCGACCGGCAATCATGTCACCGCCGCGACCTTCCGCGATATGCCGCGTGCCTGTCCGGTGACGGCATCGGCCGCGCCTCGGATCAAGTAGTTGCCGGGTGTTCGTGGTCCGCGGCACGGGGACTTCCGTTCATCCCGAGACACGACACCGCTGCGGACCGATTGCCCCATGCCCCCGAACGTCACCACGTCGCACGACGAAATCCCGCGCCCTGCCCTGCTCCTCGGCCTCGGCGGCCTCATTCCGTTCGTTGCACTCACCGCTGCGTCGTGGGTGCTCGACCGCACACTGGCGGATTTCGCCACGCGGGCACTCGTCGCCTATTCGGCAATCATCCTGTCGTTCATGGGCGGCGTGCATTGGGGTGTCGCAACCGTCTACAGCGCGCCAACTGCCATGACGGCGGCACCGGTGGCAGGGCCATCCACGCGACTTTTTCTCGTCAGCGTTCTGCCCGCCCTGGCCGCCTGGCCCGCCGCCCTGCTCGCCCCGTCGCTGGCCTTTGCCGCCTTCGCTGCAACTTTCCTCGCTCTTCTGGCGTTCGACCTGTCCGTGGTCCGCTCTGGCGTGATGCCGAAGTGGTACGGCCGGTTGCGTGTCATGCTGACGAGCGTCGTCGTCGTGTGCCTGGTCGCGGCGGCCGTGGAGGGACTGCACTGAAGGGCGCGTTATCCCAAGCCAAAGCGACTTGGCGCGGACCGGATGCCTGATTGTATCCACATCCGCTGCTAGGCTCCTTTGAGTGATTCGCGCACGGCGCACCCTGCGCCTCGCTTCGGCGGCCCATGCGTTCAGCGTCGTGTTCGCGTCTCGACTTGACCGGGATGGAGACTCCTCATGACCGACAGCTCAGCCGCTGCAATCGCGCGCGAGGCGGATGCCGCCGCCAACGAGGCCGCGCGCGACGCGCGCGCCGAGGTGCTGGAGCGGGCGGCAGCAGAGGCTGCACCTGTCGAAAAGCCGTCGCGGCGCGACCGCAAGCTGGCGGAGGAGAGCAAAGCCAAAGGCGGCTGGCTGAAGTTCGTCGCCGACATCTGGATTACGAACCTCAACTCGGTCGAGTTCGGCATCTACAAACACGCGCGCAACCGTGCCAAATCCCGCCAGTTCACCAAGGACATGGACGTGTTCGGCGAGATCATCGAGAACGGCAACCGCACCGGCCTCCTCGCCTATCGCAAGGACCTGTGGAAGGATAAGCAGGGCACGGATAAACGTCTGGTCGTCAAGCTGTTCTCGGACAACCTGAATTGGCGCGCGACAATGGATCTGATGCTGGCGCGCAGCCTCGCTCAGACGTTCGGCGCACGCGGCCTTCCTGTGACGACTTATTCGATTAACACGAACGACGACAACTACATCGTTTACCTGGAGCGCTCGGCGAACAAGTGGCCGTTGCTTCCGGAATACTTCTCGTTTTTCCTGATCGACAAAGACGGCAACCCAGACTTCTACACGTTGCGCCGCGATCTCATCGACCTCGGCGGCGATTACAAGCTCTACAATCAAAAGCGCGAGGTGGTCGGCATTCTCGACGGCCACATCCTCACGCTCGGCGGCTACTGGACGTGCTACGTCAAGGAAGGCATCGCCGACCGCCGCCTGATGACGGTGATGAAGATGATCGTCTCGATGATCCTGTTCAACGGCGGCTGCCGCCGACACATGAAGGCGCTCTATCGCGACATCCGCGACGGCCGCATCGAGGCGACCATCGAGCGTCAAGAGACGGACCTCTACATGAACCCGCGACGGGTGAGGTGAGGCCCGGCCGGATCGGTACACAGGCCAGTATTCCGCGGCGTTTCAGCATGTTGCAGCGAGCTGCCCAGCGATTGGGCGGCTCGATTTGCTATTACGCCTAGTTTTTAATCTCCCGCGACATTGCCTGCGTTGCATAACATCCTATAATTTATTGATATATATTCATAATTATACATTTTCGATATTCTGGCACAATCCTTGATCATAGCGCCCTTAGATGCAGCACGACGCCGTTCTAGTCGGCAATCTGCATAAAAAATAATCAATGCGCTCGGGGGCGGACAAGGCACATGGAACAGCTACAGGCGGGGACGGACGTTTTCTTTCTGCTGATGGGGGCGATCCTGGTTTTCGCGATGCACGGCGGATTCGCGTTTCTCGAGGTCGGCACCGTCCGCCACAAGAACCAGGTCAACGCGCTGGTCAAGATCCTGGTCGACTTCGCCATTTCGACCGTCGCCTACTTCTTCGTCGGCTACTGGGTCGCCTATGGCGTCACGTTCCTGGTCAACGCCGCGGCACTTTCCGGGGGCGCGGAAGGCTTCCTGCCCAACGGCTTCAGCCTCGTGAAGTTCTTCTTCCTGTGCACCTTCGCCGCGGCGATCCCAGCCATCGTTTCGGGCGGCATTGCGGAACGAGCGCGGTTCAACGCCCAGATGCTGGCGACGGCAATGCTGGTCGGCGTCGCCTACCCGCTGATCGAAGGCACGGTCTGGAATTCCAACTTCGGCATCCAGGAGACGCTATTCAAAGGCATGCTCGGCGGCGCCTTCCGCGATTTCGCCGGCTCCATCGTCGTGCATGCCTTCGGCGGCTGGGTGGCGCTCGCCGCCGTGCTGCGGCTCGGCGCGCGCACGGGTCGCTATGACAAGGGCGGCATCGCGGGTATTCCGCCGTCGTCGATCCCGTGGCTCGCCATGGGCTCTTGGATGTTGTGCGTCGGCTGGTTCGGCTTCAACGTCATGAGTGCGCAGAGCGTCGCGGGCATCTCCGGCCTCGTCGCCATGAACTCGCTGATGGCGATGGCGGGCGGCATCCTGTCGTCGCTGATCGCCGGACGCAACGATCCGGGCTTCGTGCACAACGGCGCGCTGGCCGGCCTCGTGGCGGTGTGCGCCGGGTCCGACATCATGCACCCCATTGGTGCACTCGCTACTGGCGCCATCGCCGGTGTGCTGTTCGTGCAGATGTTCCAGATCGCGTCCAACAGGCTGAAGATCGACGACGTGCTGGGTGTGTGGCCGCTGCACGGCCTCAGCGGTCTTTGGGGTGGCATCGCCGCCGGGATCTTCGGGCTCGAAGCGCTCGGCGGCATGGGCGGCGTCTCGTTGCCGTCACAGATCGTCGGCAGCGTGCTCGGCGCCGCCTTCGGACTCTTCGCCGGAACGATCATCTATGTCGTCGTCGACAAGCTGGTCGGCTTCCGCATGAGCGACATCGAGCAGCGCCAGGGCGCCGATCTCTCGATCCACAAGATCAGCGCCAACCCGGAAGAGGATGTGCGGATGGGCCGCCTCTGACAGCCATCCGACATGTCAAACGGCAATGGCCCCGGCTAAATACCTCGCCGGGGCTTCGCTTCGACCAAAATCGGCGCGGGGCCTAAGAGACTGATTCACGCCCTTGGCGGAAGCAAAGATGCTCCCGCCTCGGACGATCAGGCGCGGGGCCTAAGAGACTGATTCACGCCCTTGGCGGAGGCAAAGATGCTTCCGCCTCGGACGATCAGGCGCGGGGCCTAAGAGACTGTTTCACGCCCTTGGCGGAGGCAAAGATGCTTCCGCCTCGGACGATCAGGCTCTCGTCAGATATTCTTGCAGTCGAACTTGAAGCTGCCCCACGGCGTCTTGACCTTGCAGGTCCCGCCAGCCGTGCGCTTGACGTATTTGCCGAGTTCTTTCGTCACGTCGCCGAGGCCGCCGCCACGCTTCTTGCCGCGCGGCTCGTCGTCGGTCGCGTCATCGGCGTAGGCCGGAGCCGGAGCGCGGTTCGCCGAACCCGCAGCCACCGCCGCCGTGGCCACCGCCACCGTGGCCGCCGTGGCACCGGCCGCCGCTGCCGGCAGGCTGCCGGTCGTCGTCTCTCCAGCCGCATAGGCCGGCGCCGCCGCGACCTGCTGCTGGCTGTCGCAACGCTCCAGATCGGCGGGCGCACGCTTCCAATAATATGTTTCCGAGAACATTCGGATGCCGGCGTAGCCCATCACGCGCAGCTTGTCGGCGCCGACCGCCTTCAACTCGACATCGTACTTGCGGCCACGCTCGGGATCGAAAATCCAGCCGCCGCTCCAGGTGCCGCCGCTCGATGCCTTGACGTTGCCGATGATCTGCTCGCCGCAGCCCTTGCGGTCCTTCTCGGACTTCACCCAGACGACGCGGCCGCAGAGTTCGCTGCCGTTGCCGCAGGTTGCGATCTCGACCGCGCCGCGGCCGGTGTCGTCGATCCAAACCCCCGTCGGGTCACCGGTGGCGGCGGCCAACTGGGCCGTCGATGCGAGTGTTGCCAAACCGAGTGCCAGTACCTTGAGCTTCGCGTCGAACATCATTGCCGCCTCCATGCGTGCTGCCTGGAGCCTTGGTGCCACGGCTCAACCCTGACGGCTGTTCCGAGTGGAACAAGTGCTGTCGCGTTGGAGATCACGCCTCGACGCCGGGGCGGCGAGCGCGATATTGCTCGCCGCTGGCAATCACCCGCGCATGGCTGACCGGAAAGAACCGAGAATGACGCCATCACCATCACCACAAGGCCTAGCCGCCCTCGCGTCGGGCGCTGTGCTGTCGCCGTTCACGCGGCTGCGCAATCTGCTGGCCGACGTTCCAGCCGGACATGCACAGCCGATCGACCTGACGCTCGGCGAACCGCGCGAGACGATGCCCGGCTTCATCGCCGACAAGGTCAAAGAGGCGGAAGCGCTGTTCGCCAAATACCCACCGATCAAGGGCAGCGAGGCGCTGCGCGGCGCAATCGCGGACTGGCTCGACCGGCGTTTCAACCTCGACGGTCCCGCAAAAGTCGATCCGGCGCGGGAAGTGCTGCCGACGAACGGCTCCCGCGAGGGGCTCTACTTCGCGGCCCTGCCCGCCGTCGGCCGCAAGCAGGGCGTCGAGAAGCCCGCCATCCTCATTACCAACCCCTACTACCAAGCCTACATCGGCGCGGCGCTCGCAACCGGGGCCGAGCCCGTCTTCCTCAACGCGCGCCGCGAGACCGGCCACCTGCCCGACCTCGACGAGATCGCGGACGACCGGGCGCTGCTCGACCGCACGGCCGCCTTCTACCTCTGCTCGCCGGCTAATCCTCAAGGGTCCGTCGCCAGCCGCGATTATATCGCCCGCGCTCTCGATCTCGCCCGCCGCCACGACTTCATGCTGTTCTTCGACGAGTGCTATTCGGAGATCTACGCCGATGCGCCGCCCGTCGGCGGTCTCGAGGT